>WFRY01000270.1 GCA_015486315.1 Desulfobulbaceae bacterium | reverse complement strand
ATGTGTAGACAATGTGACATATATTTGGTCGATCTGATTGAGTGAAACCGCAGGCGTAGCAGGGCTACGTTGAGGATTTCGCGATTGAAGATCGGCCGAAGATATGTTGCAGTGTCTACTCAGAATGTGAAGTTATTTTTGATTGCACCCTTTTAGATACTGACTGATCCCCTTCTTGCACCAGCGTCGTTTTTTCTCTATCGTATCCCTGAGGAGACGATCATTTTTTTCAAGATGACTCCGGTCATTCATGGGATGAAAGAGGTGGTATGCCAGGGCATTAAACTTGATATTGCGCCGCTTGAGACCATAATTAATCAAGCGGGCCGTAAACTCCGAATCCTCCCGTCCCCAGCCGACGAACTCCTCGTTAAAGCCGTTAATGGCAATTGCATCCCCGCGCCAGAAAGCAAAATTACAGGTCCTTACCCCGCGCAGTCGTCTGCTTTTAAAAGAAAACAATCCGGAAAGGACAGCAGAGCGAAGACAGTTTTTTTTGTTTTCAACCCCCCGGGTACAAAATGAGGCATTCAGTTGTTTATCCCGTAACACCTCATCTGATAACTGCTCATTGAGCAATACCCGGGTGCCCTGGACAAAACAACCGGGTCGGGCAGCACGGATATGATCATAAATAAAGTGTTTTTCCAGGAGAATATCTCCGTCAACCAGCACAATATAGTCGCCACCGGCCCGGGCAATGGCCTTATTCCGGCTCACCGACAGCCTGAAGCCCTTATCCTCCTGCCAGGAATGCAAAATAGGCACAGAAGCCTTTGCAGCAATAGCTCTGATAGTCCGGGCCGTATCCTTCCCTGAACCATCATCGGCAACAATGATCTCAGAGGGTTCTACAACCTGAACCAGGGCACTTCGCAAAGAGAGCTCCAAGGCTTCCTTCCAGTTATAGGTGGTAATAATCAGGCTTATCTTCATGCTCTGTTACGGGGTTGTTTTCCGGCTCCAAGTGTGATTGCCGCATCATATACCATCTGCACGGAAATTCCCTTCATGCAGCTGAGGTGATCACAGCTGCGCTGCCGACACTCCAGGCAGTCCAGATTTTCCGCCCGCACTATCTGATGCGCAACCCCATAAGGACCTACACGGGCTGGATGTGTCGGTCCAAACAGGGCTACAACCGGTACTCCGCACAGGGCGGCCATGTGCATGGGACCGGAATCCAGGCCAACATACAGACCGGATCGCTGAATCAGGGCAACAGACTCGGCCAGACTGAACCGCCCGGCGGCAACAAAAGGCTTTGTCCTCATTAAACGGGTAATCGACTCAATATAGGGCAGATCCGCGCTGCTGCCACCAAACACCATCACTTTTCCCTGTCCGAAAAAGCGATCCGCACACTCCGCCCACTTCTCCCCGGGCCAGAACTTAGTCTGCCAGCGGGCGGCCGGATTGGCATAAATAATCGACTGGCTCTCATCTATCCCCTGCCGGCGGAGAAAGGCCTGGACAACCGTTTTATCTTCCGGACTGCAGCACATATAAAAGTCCTCGTCCGTGGCCCTGCAGTGCAGCTGCTCACAGAAGAGGAGATTCTTGTCCAGGGCATGCTCGGCAGAGTCCGGCACCGGGATCAGCCTGTTCTGGAAAAAACAATTCAGTTCCCGGGCATCTTTAAAACCAATGCGTTCCCCCCCCGGATTGGTTCGTCCCAGCAATCCACTGCGAAAAGAGGCATGCAGATCAAGGACAAGATCATAGGGATGTTCTTTAAAACTTCTGCGCAGGCGCCTGAGAGAGGACAACGTCTCCTGCAGGGCCTGCAGATAGACAAACCGGCCTGCATGGGGATCACTTGTAGACGAAATATGGACGGGATAGACGGCATCTACTGCTGAATCACGTTCCAGCAGACCGGCAAAGACATCCTGAACGATCCAGCCCAGCCGACAGCCTGGAAAACAACGCTTCAGGGCATGGGCCATGGGCAGGGTATGAACGATGTCGCCCAGTGAACTGGGTTTGACAATCAGTATTTGACGAGTTTCATTGTTCATATCTACAAGGTTCACGGTCCAGGGATAAAGCGTTCAAGCAAGCCGGTACGGATTGAACCGATGGATCACGCTGCTCTTCTGCCTTTAATTCTGTCCCGTTCCTTTTCCAGCCTGGAAAGATGCCGGGCATACCATATTTTTTTAAGAGGGTTGTTCGGGGTCAGGTGACGGGCTCGTTTCAGCCGGTTCTCAAAGAGAAAATCCCGAAACACACCGTTTTCCCGGTACTGATCCAGGTATCCCTGCAGTACGAGAATATTTTTCCAGCGGACATGTATGCCTTCACCATGACCGTGTCTGGCCCGAAACCGTTTCCGGTTTACCTTGAGCAGTTTCTTCACCGCATCCGGCACCTGCGAGAAGCTTGCCGACCCCTGGTGAAAGACAAAACAATATTCCAGCACCTCCAGGACAATCCCCTGCCTGACGGCACGGCAGCAAAAATCCGTATCCTCATAAAATCCAAGGCCGAAAGATGTATCCAGCCCTCCCAGATCAAGATACGTTTTCCGGGCCATGGCTACGCAGAAAAAAGGAAGCTGATCAGTCTTAAAGACGCTTCCTACTGCATGGCGGCTCCACATTTCCCCTTGGACCAAAACAGAGGATTCATCACTCCCTGCTGTTATGTATATCTGCTGCTCATTGCCGACGGCATTGGTTACCGGTCCGATAAGACAGGGCACGACAGAGTCACGCAGTCTCTGAACCATAGTACCGGGCACATGTTGCGGTACTATGGTATCGCTGTTCAGCAACAGGATAAAGTCGGCGGACGCCAGCGCAACACCATCATTATTGCCGGCTGCAAAGCCCCTGTTCTTCCGATGAAGAAGCAGCCTGATTCGGTCATCTTCAGCCGCTGCATGTTCCAGGGCCCGGCAGGTCTGCAAATCAGAGCCGTTGTCCACCACAATAATTTCCAACGCAATATCCTGTACTGTAGCCAGGCTGTTGAGGCATGGCCCTGTTGTCGTGGAAAACTGATTGTAGCTTATTATGATTATACTGAGCTCAACAGCCATTGCACTCTTTCCATGTATACAACATGTAACTCATCACTGAGACGATCTTACAAAAAGATTCAGATGTATTGCCATCCCCGGCCTGACGATCAAGCATTTGTCCTGATATCAAAAATAATCTGCATGGGCTCATGTTCATGAGGTCGTCTGCTTATCTTGCGAATAAAGTTGTCAATACCGTGGGTTATCCGCTGTCTCCTGCTCCAGCCCCAGGCAATCGGGCAGGGATGAAAGGCAATATCTATTTTTTGGACCAGCCCCTCATCCAACAGAAAATCAAAACTGTCTTCATAAAACGAGTATTGATGCTCGAAACTATCTGCATCCGGAACAAGTCTCCGCCCGCGCTGACGCTGATTATAAGGCACCATTATGCACAGTCTTCTGCAGCAGGCTGCAAGATGCATGGTTTTCTCCACATAATCATGGAAATGTTCCAACACATTGGAGCAGTATATTACATCATACCGCCCATTGATCCGTTCAATGTCTTCTGTAAAAAAATGGACCCTGTCGCCATATTCACCCCTGCCTCTGCTAACGGCAACATTGGAGACGTCTGTTGCGGATACCCGGGCCTCTGGATAACGGCGGGCAAAAAAAGCTGCTGCCTGACCAAGGGCACATCCCACATCCAGCAGGGTGAATTTTCCGGCCGGAAAGGTGATGACCTCATCAAAACAGCGGGCAAAAATCTCTGTCTGTTTTCTGCCGCCCCCCTGTTCCCAGGCACCATTTTCCTTAAAATAGTCGTTGAACTCGTCCAGAAAGATATTCTCATGTCTTGTCATATGGACCTTCCATCAGCATTCCATTACCGTATACAGCAGAGAAAAAACAGTGACCGTAAAAAACCGCCTCTTGCTCAAACCACTGCCTCCCTTGCTGCGTTAAGCAGCCTGTCGACAGTATTTTCTATGGTATATGGAGAGTCAGGCCAGCTTCTATCCAGACGGCCGATCTGCCACTGTCTGACACATTCTGCCAGCATATTTTTTATGGCATGAACGTCATCAGGGTCAACTACCCAGTGGCCGCATTCAAGTACGATCCGACCAAGCTCGGAGGTCTGCGGTGTCAATGCAAGAATAGGCCGTCCGGTCAACAGATACTCATAGACCTTGGAGGGAACGTATTCCTCACAGATAAGCCCGCTGCCATGCAAAATAACCAGAACATCACAGAGTTTCATTGCCTCCACTACCTGCTGCCTTCCTGACTTGCCGGAGGCATCGTCATGCTCCAGACGTCCGTGTTCCTGAAGGATACCATCCAGCGGAAATTCAACAAGTGCTGATCGGGACACGTCATCAAGACCGGAACCATAGATATCCAGTATGACCTGCTGCTGCAGGGAAGGTTGTTCCGTAAATAACAGGTGAAAGGACTGAATGAGACGGCTGAGATTTCTGGTCACAGCAAGGGAACCGAAATGGCCGAAATGAAGTTGCTCTCTTCTGCCGTATTGCAGTTCCGGCGTTACAGGAGGAGCGGCCCCCGGTCTGAGTACAATTTTCCGGCCCCGTATCGGATGCCTGCGGTCAGCACTCTCCAGTGCGTGATCGGTGAAGTAGATGACGGCAGCCGCATGGCGGCAAACTTTCTTCTCCAGCCAGTTATGAAACAGGTATCGCTGGTGCCATTTTCGCGGTTCTATATCATAAATCAGAGGGTCATGCAACTCAGCAATCCATGGAGTTCCGGACACGGCATGAACAACATAAGCGGCAAAGTGGGTACTTGACGGACCGGCTGTTGAATAAATAAGAGCCGGCCGGTAGCGAATCAGACAAAACAAACCACTGACGGCACCACTGATACCCCAAGACCAATGCGTATCAAGATGAATAACTATCCGCTCAACCAGGTACAGCGGCAGAAAGACGACAGTAACCATGGCTTTGAGAATTTCTCTGAGCCAGCCGGGCATTTTTCGTTTTTTGAGCAAAAAACGAAGCTCATACTGGAGACCGGAAGGCATACAGGAAAAAATTCTGCGGTGAAAAACATGATTATCTTTTTCTCCAGTGGGCCCACTGAGGACGAGTGGCGTAATCCCTTCCTCAAGCAACAACGGAAGCCGGTCAGTGATGGTCTGGCTTGCCGCCTTGCCATCGACATGAAAGAGATAAGCAAAGATCAGCCATCGTTTCGCTCTGTCCGGGCTTAATAATTGAGTTTGCTGCTCAGACTCCTTTTTATAAAAAACAGCCGTAAACAGGGAAAAGAAAAAGGCGGTTTCATAGACCTTCAGGTACGATTCCGTGACCATGATCGTTAAGAAAAACAGGGGAAAGGCAACACGAACCCTTTGCCAGTAGTCGTCCATCAGCACAGCCTGGCGGAACATGGCGGCAAAGATTGCCAGCAGAGCCAGCATTCCCGGGATGCCTGACATGACAGCCACCAGTACGTACTGATTATGGGGGTTATCCGTGGCCACATAAGCCGGACTTTTTTCCCGGTTGACCCGGGCATACGCTGTCTTGAAGCCGCCGGTTCCAACGCCAAGCAGCGGATGATGCCGTATAATCTCCCAGGAATTCTGCCAGAAGAGCAGTCGCAGACCAACCGAGGTATCAGGATTGTTGTGAAAGCCTTTGATCTCCCGGCAGGCGGTATCCAGCCGCTGTTTAAATACCGGACTGGCTCCATAGCCGAGAGTAAAAAGGGTCGGCAGCAACAGGCAGACTGCGATAACTGCTCTGATCCTGTTTTTTTTGAAAACCTGCAACAGAAGCAATGCCATGAGTACGAAAAAAACCAGCTGCCCGGACCTTCCTTCCGTAATAAACATATTGAAGATCATCACCCCGGCAAGCCCGACAAGGCCCAGGCGGACAACAGGCTTTCGCTGCCCCCATAGAGACTCATGTAAAACAAGATAGATGCTGAAGGCCAGCAACGGGTTGTAAACTACATGAAAAGTTTTATGCGTCAGGTGGGAGGGTGAGGTATCAGCGTACTGAAAGAGATCAAACCAGGCTAAAAACGTCAGCAGCATGGCCACACTCAAACCGGCCAGAAAAAAATTAATATATACAGATCGATGCCTGTAACCGACAGCGGTCAGAAAAACAGGGAGCAGGCCGATCTTCCAGCGATCCTGCAGGACTGCAAAACCGGCCGGAACATCGGGACTCCACAACAGCCCAAGAGCAAGAACAGCAAGAAATCCGTACACGGCAAGGACAATAGAATTACTGAAAATTTCAGCAAACTTGTCTGCAAAATTTCCTTCAATCAGCCAGAACAGAAAAATAAGAATTGCCAGGATGGAAATCGCCGAGGTAGACAGGGGTAAAACAAACGCCAGCAGGGCCGGCAGCCATATATTGACGGCACCGGCAGCTGATTGCAGCTGCTGAAACCTTCCGCCTCTCTCTGTCGCTGTTGCCCTGGCCATATGCTCCTGAAACAATTAGTCAGCGTACTGCATTTTATGAAGTCCTTCGTAAACACCATGCGCCTGCAGCAACTGGTCATGGGTTCCCTCCTCCACCAGGTGCCCTGCCTGCATGACAATGATCCGGTCTGCATTTTTTATGGTGGACAGCCGATGGGCAATAACAAGAGTCGTCCTGTTTTGCATCAGATTTTCCAGGGCCTTCTGCACCTTGCGCTCAGACTCGGTATCAAGGGCCGAGGTTGCCTCGTCAAGCACCAGGATCGGTGCATCCTTGAGAATGGCCCGGGCAATGGAAATCCGCTGCCGCTGTCCTCCGGAAAGCCGTGCCCCGGATTCGCCGATCACCGTGCCGAATCCATCCGGCAGCTGCTCTATAAAGTCCAGGGCAAATGCAGCATCAGCCGCCCTGTGAATGTCTTCTTCCGTACAGTCCCGGCTGCCGTAGGCAATATTGCTGCGGACCGTATCGTTGAACAAAATGGTCTGCTGGGTTACCAGGGCAAGCTGACTGCGCAGTGAATGGAGGGTCAGGTCCCGAACGTCATGACCGTCCACCTGCAGGGTACCCTCATCGACATCATGAAACCTGGGCAGCAGATTTGCCAGAGTGGTCTTGCCGCCGCCGGAAGGCCCGACCACGGCCAGAATCTCACCCCTGTGAATCCGAAGATTGATCCTGTGCAGAACCGGTTCATTCTTCTCATAGGAAAAGCTCACATCTTTAAAGGTAATGGTGTCATGAAAGGGAGGCAGGACAATGGCATCCGGCTTTTCTACAATCTCGAGTGGAACATCCAGCAGTTCAAAAATGCGGGTTGCTGCGGCAAGTCCGGACTGAATGGTGGAGTTTATCTTGCTCACCCCCTTGACCGGCTCATAGAGCATGATCAGTGCTGCCAGAAAAGACATAAAGGAACCCATGGTAGAGGTTCCCTTGAGCACCTGCATACCACCAAACCAGATAATCAACGCAATACCGACCCCGCCCATAAACTCTATCATGGGATGGGAGAGGCAACGATATTTCGTCTCCTTCATCAGGGTGTCAAACAGATGCTGTATCTGGGCGGCAAAACGTTTTTCCTCCTGTTTCTCCATACAGAAGGCCTTGACGATCCTGGTTCCGCCAATGGTCTCGTGCAGGATATTGGTCGCCTCGCCCACACTCTTCTGATAGGTTGTGGAAACCCGGCGAAATTTTTTGCCAAAGATTATAATAGGTGCTGCCGCCATGGGCAGGAAGATCATCGACATACACGCCAGCCGCCAGTCCATGATAAAGATGACAACAAGCAGGCCTATCACCGATACAAAATCCCTCAAAATACGGATCAGGGCATGGGAGACCGCACCCTGCAGCAGGGTAACGTCATTGACAATTCTGGATATCAGCTCCCCGGTGGGAGTGTGGTGGAAAAAAGAAAGGGACAACCGGTTCAAATGGGAATAAATCCGGTTACGCAGATCCCGGATCACGCATTGCCCGACCCATTCAAGCAGGTAGGAGTAAATAAAATAAAAAACGCCCTTGACCAGAAAGATTGCCAGCAGGGCCAGGGGCAGGATATTGAGCAGTACTTTATCCTTATTGACAAAGATCTCGTCCAGCAGCGGCTTGACCATATAGGCCTGGGCAGCGTTAAAACCGGCAACAATGACCATCCCCACCATGGCGATGACAAGCTTGCTGCGATAGGGGGTCAAGACCCCGTACAGCCTGGTTACTATCTCCTTATTGGTCATGAAATGGTTACCTGCCTGTCCGGTTTGTGAAATATTTACACACTGATCTGTTGGAAGCGCTTTATTAACTAATGTCTGTCCAAAAATGAGTTTTTTTGTTCGAGCTTAAAGAGCATAGAAAAATAAAAAGCGCAGTACATTAGGCACATGTGAGCATTTTTGTTTTTCCTAGCAACGCAGAAATCCGGCAAAGTAAGCGAGCTCGCGAGACTCCGACAGGCCATTTATGGACAGGCACTGACTACACTCTTGACGTGATAACACCTCGGAATGTAAGCGTTACCGGAAAGTAGTAGCCAACGGCCCCTGCTTTGTCAAGCCCTACTCCCGCCCCAGGCAGCACCTACACCAGGGTACCCTT
>WFRY01000269.1 GCA_015486315.1 Desulfobulbaceae bacterium | reverse complement strand
GATGATACTGATAAACCTCGTCATCCCCGAGTGTTGTTATCGGGGATCCAGGAATTTGTTAATGGCTGA
Organism: Desulfobulbaceae bacterium; assembly: GCA_015486315.1. Taxonomy (GTDB): domain Bacteria; phylum Desulfobacterota; class Desulfobulbia; order Desulfobulbales; family Desulfobulbaceae; genus Desulfobulbus_C. The sequence continues at coordinate 8,269 of WFRY01000269.1, read as the reverse complement.
GCTTTGTATGTAATCAGAATTTTTATTGCTTAATCCTTCATCGCCGTGCAGACGAGGATCCACAACATGGGGAAACAACCGGATTTCCGCCTGCGCTGGAATGACGAAAATAACGAGTACGATAGTTTTTGCGAAAAATTAATGAGTAAAGAGCACCTGGTCGGCACTGTCCGGCCGGGTTCCCTATTTTACAGGAGGCCGTAAATGGCTCGTATTACAGTTGAAGACTGCCTTGCCCAGGTAGGTGATGATAATCGTTTTGCTCTGGTTCATCTTGCAGTTGAACGTATACGTCAGCACCGAAAAGGTGAGCCCTTTCTGGTTGAGGGAAAGAACAAGGAAATTGTTATGACCCTGCGTGAAATCGCTGCCGGTGAAGTCGGTTTTGATAATGTATTGGATTTACCGAAGCTGCGCCGGGCGCAGGAAGAGGCCGCCCGGATAGAGGCTGCAGGGCCGGAAGTTGAAGAAGAACAGGTATAGACAGGATATTTCCAGCCATGAGTAGATGTTATTACGAGATTCTTCAGGTGTCTCGGGATGCCGGCGATGACGTTATTAAAAAGTCCTACCGCAAGCTGGCCATGAAGTATCACCCGGACCGTAATCCTGATGATGCCGAAGCTGAAGCCTGTTTCAAAGAGGCTGCCGAGGCGTATGAAGTGCTCAGTGACCGGAAGAAGCGGCAGATCTATGACACCTATGGCCATGAGGGGTTAAAAAATACCGGCTATTCCGGCCCTGGTGATGCCGGAGATATTTTTTCCAACATTAACGAGATGTTCGGTGATCTGTTCGGGTTCGGAGGGCGTAGTCGCAGACACGATCCCAATGCACCGGTTCAGGGTGATGATCTGCGCTATGATCTGGAAATCTCCTTTATGGACGCCGTACACGGCGTTGAGAGGGAGGTTGAGGTAACAAAACGTGAAACCTGCTGGACCTGTGAAGGTTCAGGTGCCAGACCGGGCCATAAGCCCACCACCTGCCCCACCTGTAACGGTCGCGGTCAGGTTATTCGCTCTCAGGGCTTTTTTCAGGTAAGTTCGACCTGTCCCCAGTGCCATGGTTCCGGTCAGGTAATCGCAGAACCTTGTGCCGATTGTAACGGTGAAGGGTTGGTAAACCGCAAAAAAACAGTAAAACTCAAGATCCCGGCCGGGGTTGATACCGGTTCCCGTATGCGCTTGACCGGTGAAGGCGAAGGTGGCCGCAAGGGCGGTCCAGCCGGTGATCTGTATGTCATTATCCACGTTCGGGAGCATGAGTTTTTTCTCCGGGAAGGGCAGACCATTTTCCTCCGTTATCCCGTACCAATGGTCAAGGCCGCCCTGGGATGTGAAGTGGATGTACCGACCATTGACGGTTCTGCCAGGATGAAAATCCCGGCCGGCACCCAGTCTGCTGAACGATTTACCCTGCGTGGTGATGGTGTTCCAAGTCTGCGGGGCGGTCGTCGGGGTGATATGGTTGTTGAAGTCCAGGTGCAGACGCCGACAAAACTCAGTAAAAAGCAGAAGGAACTCCTGCAGGAGTTTGATGACCAATGTGTAGAGGAAGAAGAGGGATTTTTTTCCAAGCTGTTTCATGGCCATTTCAACAAACTGAAGAAAGAGAAGGAAACGGAAAAGGCCTGAAACAAGGGTGCAGGGGATGAAAAACTTCCACTCCAAACCTTGAACGCTTCTTGAACGTTGAACCCTATGAAAAATAAATTCAGCCATTTTGACGATGACGGTAATGCCCGGATGGTGGATGTCGGTTGCAAAACGGAAACCATGCGTGTTGCCGTTGCAGAGGGACGGATTTCCATGATCCCGGAGGCGTACAGGATGGTCCGGGCCGGCACCATGAAAAAGGGTGATGTTCTTGGAGTTGCCCGCATAGCCGGTATAATGGCTGCCAAAAAGGTTGATTCCCTGATTCCTCTCTGTCATCCACTGGCGATTACCAAAGCGGATCTATCCTTTTCCTTTCACGATGATACGTGTACTATCGGTATAGAGGCCACCGTCGGTATTACCGGTCGGACCGGTGTTGAGATGGAGGCGTTGACAGCTGTTTCTGTTGCAGCTTTGACTATATATGATATGTGTAAAGCCGTGGACAAGGGAATGGAGATCTCAGAGATCCGACTGGTGAAGAAGAGCGGCGGCAAGAGCGGTGATTTTATCCGGGATCAGCAATGATTGCCTTTTCTCCGAAAAGCTGAGGACTTTCTGCTGGTTCAATCTTGTAGATTGAACCATGAGTTTATAACAGGTTGAGCGGTTCCGATGAGCTGCTGTGAAGACGACGGATTTGTGAGAAATATCAGGACCAGGCTGCAAAGCCTGCTCCAGCGTGAAAACCGCAGCCTGAGTGGAATCGCCGACTGCAGTGAGTTTTCGAAAGCACGCGTACATTGTCGAATCCGGTGTAATCATATGAACCTGTGTTAATCGGATAGGTATGATTTTTTTCTCTGAGAGTTGAGGATCCGTGTAAATAGTGCATGTCCATAAATGGCCTTTTTGCCCGATTTTTGCGTCGCAGCGAAAAATAAAAATGATCACATATACCTGATATGCGTGTTTTTATTTTCTATGCTCCTTGAACTCGAATAAAAATTCTCATTTCTGGATAGACACTAACTAAGCCAACAACAACCGGCCTTGAAAACCGATGACCGGAGACTAGCCATGGACAGTAAGCAACTGCAGCAATTTAAAGAACAGCTTGAACAGATGAAAGAGGATATCATTGCAGATGTTGAGCAGACCCTCTCCGACATGACCAGTCAGAGCGGTAATATTCCGGATCCCAATGATCGTGCGACCATGGAATCGGATCGCAGTTTTGAGCTTCGTCTGCGCGGCAGAGAACGTAAGCTGCTTGATAAAATTGATGAGGCCATTGCCCGGATAGATGAGGGAACCTATGGTATCTGCACTGAATGTGGTGAAGAGATACGAATCAAGCGTCTTGAGGCTCGGCCGGTAGCCAAATTCTGTATTAATTGCAAAACCAGGCAGGAACAACGGGAAAAAGCCCAGGGACGCTGACGGATATGCCTGAATTACGAAAGGATCCTATCCTTGGCCGTTGGATAATAATTGCCAAGGAACGTAGTAAACGACCAACTGATTTTGTTGTCGAATCACCTGTTACCAAGGGTGGTTTCTGCCCGCTCTGCCCCGGTAACGAGAAAACAACTCCGGATGAGGTGCTGGTCTATGGCCGACCTCCGGGGATGGGCGGAAATTCCCCGGGCTGGAAGCTGCGGGTTGTTCCCAATAAATATCCTGCCCTGGTGATCGAAGGTAATATTGACAAGCAGGGGGAAGGGCTCTATGACCGGATGAACGGCATCGGTGCCCATGAGGTTGTCGTAGAAAGTCCTAATCATGATGATCGTTTTGCCTTTCTTCCCCATGAGCAGATGATTCTCACCTTCCGTGCCTTCCGGGACCGTATCCGTGACCTCTCCAGGGATGATCGTTTTCTGTATGTCATGGTCTTTAAAAATTATGGTAAAGCGGCCGGTGCATCGCTGGAACACTCCCATTCCCAGCTTGTTGCCCTGCCTGTTCTGCCCCGAATGATCGTCTCGGAGCTTGAGGGCAGTCTTTCCTATTACAAGTATAAAGACCGTTGCATCTTCTGCGACATAATCCGCCAGGAAATTCAACAGGATATCAGGCTGGTCTGTGAAAACGACAAGTTTGTGACCCTGGCCCCATTTGCACCGCGGACACCTTTTGAGATGTGGATCATGCCGAGGAACCATAATTCCTCCTATACGGATCAGGATGATGAGTCGATGGCTGCTCTGACAAATATTTTTTCGGAAACACTCAGGCGGCTTGATGCCTGTATTCCCGGAGTCCCGTATAACTTTGTTCTCCATACCCAGCCGCTCAGGTCACAGCCTCTGGATCATTATCACTGGCATTTTGAAATAGTGCCCAAGTTGACCAGTATTGCCGGTTTTGAATGGGGAACGGGGTTTTACATCAATCCTATGCCCCCTGAAGATACCTGCCGGTATCTGCGTGAAGTCAAGCTGTAGGGAGTGGGACAAGCCCTTAACCTCTGCAGGCATGAAACAGATGAATATTGAAAAAATATGCCCCTGTGGCTGGTAACGGAGGAAGGTCGTGGAAGCAAAAAAGAAGATTCTGCTCGTTGATGATGAAGACGGTATCCAGCTGTTGTACCGTGAAGAATTTGAAGACGAAGGCTTTATGGTTGACTCGGCCATGAACGGCGAACAGGCATTGGAAAAGTTCAAGGCTGATCCGCCGGATCTGGTGATTCTGGATATCAATATGCCGGGCATGAACGGTATAGAGGTGTTGCGTCAGATGAAGGAGATGAATGCTGAATTACCGGTTATCCTCAGCTCCGCCTATCAGGAGTATAAAGAGGATTTCGGCACATGGGCCTCTGAGGAATATATTGTTAAATCCGCCAATATGGATGAATTAAAGGCTGCTGTTCATAAATATCTTGATTGAGCAGAGTCCCGTTCCCCGGCCCGCCCCATGAAAGACATCCAGAATCTGCGTGATGACCGGCGTATCAATATCAGAAAGGTGGGTGTGCAAAAGATTTCTTATCCGATAACGGTTCTGGACCGTGCAAAAAAGCTGCAACATACCGTGGCCACGGTCAACATGTATGTCAACCTGCCCCACCGGTTCAAGGGAACGCATATGAGCCGTTTCGTTGAAATCCTGAACAGGTTCCATGGTGAGTTTAATCTACACAAGTTCCACCTGATTTTAGAAGAGATGAAACAGCGGCTTGATGCCGAGGCCGCCCACCTTGAAATCAGTTTTCCCTATTTTATGGAACATGCGGATACCGCTGGATCCATCGGCACGGAACGTTATGAATGCAGGATGCACGGCTCGCTCCAGGAAGATGATGACCTGGTCATGGAAGTCGATATTCCCATAACTCTGCCCGGAACAGACCGCTCAGGCGATGGCCTGCCCAGATCCATGGGACGGTGGGGCTATGCGCGGGTAGCTGTCCGTTTCAACGAGTTTATCTGGATTGAAGAGTTAATCGGCCTGGTCCAGCAGGGAATCGGCGGCGAGCCGGACCTGTCGGATTCAGTGGAATCCATGTGCAGACATCTCGGCGAGGCGCTTGCCGACACCAGGGCCATAGGCTGGTTCCGGGTCGTGGTTGAAAACCTGGCTGACGGTTATTCAACCTTTGCGGCCATAGAAAGCCCTTGAAAATCACCGGATATACGACAACTAAAAGAGGGATATCTTCCTCTGAATCCGATAACCCACCTGAAAGATTATAACATTCAACGCATAATTCTTTTTTATTCAACCTTTACCCCTTCTTAATAATGGCACAATTACTGTTTGAAATTGGAACCGAAGAAATTCCTGCCGGCTATATCGGGCCTGCACTCTCTTTTATGGAACAGGCGGCTCAGTCCCGGTTTAAGGAGCTTGGCCTTGATTTTGGTCAGGTGCAGTCAGTGGGAACTCCTCGGCGCCTGACTCTGGCGGTTGACGGACTTCAGGAGCGCCAGCAGGACAGTCGTCGGGAACATATCGGGCCGGCCAGGAAAGCCGCTTATGATGGAGACGGCAAGCCGACCAAAGCAGCCATGGGTTTTGCCCGTTCCAGGGGAATTGCAGTGGAGGATCTGCAGGTCGTTGAAACCGAAAAAGGTGAATACCTGATGGCTGCGGAACAGGTTGAGGGCAAGGCAACCGCTGAACTTCTCCCGACCCTGCTTGAGGAGCTGCTCTGTTCCATTCCATTTCCAAAGTCCATGCGCTGGGCAGACAGCACCCTGAGTTTTGCCCGGCCCATTCAATGGCTGCTGGCCCTGTATGACGGTAATGTAATCGATTTTACGGTTGAAAATGTTCAAACAGGCAACATGACCCGCGGCCATCGGTTCATGGACCCGCAACCGGTAGAGGTAAAGAATTTCGACCAGTATACTGAACTGCTCAGGGAAAAATCAGTTATCGCCGACCCTGGAGAGCGGCGCGGGCTGGTTATTAAAGAGGTCGAAAAGGCGGTTCGTGAGCGGGTGGGGGAGGGCGGAAAACCCGTCCTGCACGAGGCCCTGATTGATACCGTGACCAATCTGGTTGAAATCCCCTGGGGGGTATGCGGATCCTTTGATGAAAAGTTTCTGGATCTGCCCGATGAAGCCCTGATCACCTCCATGCGCGAACACCAGAAGTACTTTCCGGTGGTTGACGGGGAAGGACACCTGATGCCTGTTTTTGTTGCCGTAAATAATACGGATATTAAAGACAGGGCACTTGCGGTCAGCGGTCATGAGCGTGTTTTGCGGGCCCGCCTCGAGGACGGTCTCTTCTTCTTTAATGAGGATAAGAAAAAATCTCTTGCCGAGCGCATGGAAGGCCTTTCAGGCATTATCTTTCAGCATTCCCTTGGCAGCATGGCGGAAAAGAGTGAGCGGATAGCTGCTCTTGCCACCCATCTTGCCGGGCTGCTTGAACCGTCCCTGCAGGAGGATGCGGACCGGGCGGCCAGGCTTGCCAAGGTTGATCTGCTCACCGAGATGGTGGGGGAATTTCCGTCGCTGCAGGGTGTTATCGGCCGTGATTATGCACTGTTGGATGGCGAAAAGCCCTCTGTTGCCGCCGCCGTTCATGAACATTACCTGCCTGTTCGCGCCGGTGGAGATCTTCCCCGGTCACTGCTTGGGGCTATTGTCGGTCTGGCCGACCGGATTGATACCATGGCCGGCTGCTTTGCCATTGGTGAGCGGCCCACCGGCAACAAAGACGCCTTTGGTCAGCGCCGTCTCGCCATTGGACTGATCAATATTATCCGCCATCAGAATCTGTCCCTGTCTCTGATTGATCTGGCTGAGCAGGCGTTGAGCGGCTATGCAGGCAGGATTGAGGTTAAAGAGGACACTGTGGATCAGTTGCTTTCTTTTATTCGGCTGCGTTTTGAAAATGATCTGATCGCAGGGGGAATGAAACAGGAAGTGGTGGAGGCCGCAACCTCGGTTGATTTTGATGACCTCACGGATTGTCTGGCCCGGATCAAGGCCCTGGAGAGCATGGCCAGCCAGCAGGACTTTTCCGTACTGGCCGGATCTTTTAAGAGGATTCGCAATATTATTAAAGATAATTCGGCAACGACAGTTGATAAAAAGCTGCTCACGGAAGAAGCGGAACAGGAGTTGTATGATGTCCTGCAGGAGGTGAGCAGGCAGGTGGAGCCCATGATCAGGGTACGTGATTACAGGCAGGCTCTGACTGCCATGCTGGCCATGAAAGAACCGGTGGATCGTTTTTTTGACAACGTGATGGTCATGGCCGATGACCCGAAGATCAGGACAAACCGTTTAAACCTGCTGACGGCCCTCGGGGCCCTGGTTCGCCAGGTAGGCGATATTTCACGTATGCATGTGGAGGATTGAGGGGACACAGGCATAAGGTAAGCGCTTCATTAACTACACTCTTGACATGATAACACCTCGGAATGTAAGCGTTTCAGGAACGCCTTGCTGTGCGTAATCAAGGCTCCCGATAATACCCCTGTATATCTGGGGACTTGAGCGCGTGCAGCAGGGTGTTCATGGAGCGCTTACGGCATAAGGGGCCGGCGAATGGAAGTGGTGTCGCTGATGCCGGCCCCGTGTGTAACTGTTTTTATTTCAGGTCTTTTTTATGGCAGCCGTTACATTTGGTTGGTCCGGCGTCCTTGCCTTCCTTCTTCAGTTTCTTGTGACATACCTTGCAACGGGCATGGGCGGCCTCTTTGAAGGTGTCAAGTTTTTCGGTCATGCCGGCCTTGGTATTGTGGCAGGCATCACATTTTTCGATTTTCTGGCCTTCTGTGTACGCAACCTGTTTACCGTCAGCATCCTTGCCGTGATGACAGGTGGCGCAGTCAAATTTTTCCTGATGCAGAGCATGGGGGAAAAAGGCCGGTTTTGCCTTTTTTGCCGGATCAACAGTTGACTTGAGGACTATCTCTTCCGGTCCCTTGTCGGCTGCCCAACAGATACCGGAGAGCAGAGTGAGGGCGAGCAGCATGGCGCTGAGGATGTAAACCGTTTTTTTCATAATAGATCTCCTGGGTTGTATAAGAAATAGGGTAACTTCTCAATACGTAGTGTCAAGTTGCTGTATCTTTCATTATGGATCGAAGTCTACGCTGTCTCCGGCTAACAACATGCCGGAGTTTCCCGCAATTACGATCGTCATCCCCGAATGCAGTTATCGGGGATCCAAGCGATTTACCATCACTTATTGAG
>WFRY01000268.1 GCA_015486315.1 Desulfobulbaceae bacterium | reverse complement strand
GTCGATGGTATTACGCCCTCATGCTGTACACCGTGGTCATCACTGCCATATACAGCCGGCAATTATTGCATATTTAGAGGGGAAGGAGACTGCATTATCCTGCCGGAAGAAGGTTAAGCCGGTCCGGGAATATCGGCAGCAAAGGCCACAGGCTGCTGTGCATGTGACGTAAGCGCTTCATTAACCACACTCTTGACATGATAACACCTCGGAATGTAAGCGTTTCAGGAACCCCCTGCTGTGCGTGATCAAGGCCCCCGATAATACCCCTGTATATCTGGGGACTTGAGCGCGTGCAGCAGGGGGTTCATGAAACGCTTACATTCCGAGGTGTTATCATGTCAAGAGTGTGGTTAATGAAGCGCTTACGTCACATGCAGAGCAGCCTGTGGCCTTTGCTGCCGATATTCCCGGACCCTTCTTCCGGCAGGATAATGCAGTCTCCTTCCCCTCTAAATATGCAATAATTGCCGGCTGTATATGGCAGTGATGACCACGGTGTACAGCATGAGGGCGTAATACCATCGACCAGCAAATTTAGGGGTTTTAATCGAAGCCACATTCAAAGCAGCCAGCAGCATAAGCAGGATATAGAGAAAAACAGCAAAGGCCGGTTGGCTGATTACGCCATCAAACAGAAACACAAAGACCAGGAGGATAACGTTGTTGTCCAGTGCCAGCCCCATGTAGGTCGACTTTTCCACCAGGCCGAAGACATTGAAATAGCTGAGGCGAAGGACTCCGGTCGCCAGAATAATAAAGGCCCCGGGTAAAAACCAGGGACTGAACCGGCCATAGCTTAACAGGATAATTGCCGGGCAGATGCTGAAGCTGACAATATCGATCAGGGAATCAAGCTGCCCTCCGAACTCCCGCTGTTTATCGTTTCGCCCGTGCAGACGCCGGGCAATAATGCCGTCCGTCCAATCAAAGAATACCGCCCAGATCAAGCAGATCATTGCGGCTGGAAAGAGGCCCAGGATTGCATAATAAATAGCGAGAACCGTGCAGAGCAGTCCGGTGAGAGAACAGATGTTGGGCAGGTCTGTCGCAAAAGAGAGTATGGAAACAGGTGCTTTTGCTGAGTCGGGCTTTGCCATTATTTCCCTTCCCGGTCGATAATATCGCTTAACGCTTTGACCAGTCGCCTGTTTTCTGCCCGGGTGCGGCTGGCTATGCGGAGGTAACGATCAGATTCCTCCATTGTCTTGCCCTGGCAGTGTTTAATATAGATATTATGCTCCATAAACAGGGCCTTTGTTACCTGCGGGCCGGATGCAGCATGGTCAGGCAGACGGCAGAAGATATAATTAGCATCAGGTCGGTAGACGGTCATTCCCGGGATCGTCTGCAGTTGTTCATAAAAATCATCACGATCCGCCTTGACCTTATCACAGCTCTCACTGAACTCCCGGCGATACTGCGGGGCAAGACGGAGAAATTCTTCCGCAAAACCGTTAATATTCCAGATGTGGAGTCCCTGGCGAACCTGGTCCGCAAAATCAGCGTTAGCGGTAAGCATGTAGCCGATTCGAATGCCGCAGATGCCATAGGCCTTGCTCATACTTTTGAAAATTGCCAGATTCGGATAGCTGTCAAGCTCTGTAGCCAGGGTCTCCTGGTCACGGTTTGCTGCAAAATCAATGAAAGATTCATCAACGATGAGCATACAGTTGTGCTCTGCCAACTTTTTCAACAAACGGATAAGTTCAACCTTCGGCACAAGCAATGAGGTGGGATTATTTGGAGAAACGACCACTGCCAGACCTGCCTGACAACGGATGGCCTCATCCGCAAACTTGTCCACATCCAACTGGAAAGAGGGCGCTGCAAGGGCAAACTCAACGACACTGCCGACAGGGGCAGCATTGGCGTATTCATTGAATGACGGGACCGGTACAATTAATTTGCGGCCCATACCGGCGATAATCTTGATAAGCTCTGCCGCCCCGTTACCGACAACAACCCGTTCCGGCGGCTGATCGATCAAATCGCCCACCAGGCCTGCCAGATCTTTCTGGGCAATGGGATAGTTTAACACCAACTGATGGATGTGCCCGGTAAGATGGTTGAAAAACTCCTCCGGCGGAAAGTAAAGGTTGTAGAGGTAATTATGATCGATGAAATCATGACGCCAATAGCCGCCATGCTGGCTGGAAATATAATCGTAGCGCTCTTGAGCTGTAGAGTATTGATTTATCATTTTTCAGGCAACTAAATAGATCGTGGCACTAAAAGCGAAGCCGGCATCATGGGGAGCGGGCGCCTTGCTCTCCGGGTAACGGTTAGGCCCACCTTTGGTTCGAGTAATGGCTGGTAACCCCTTGACGGTGTGGAGAAAGTCCAGGACACCCTGGTCGCGTACCCCGTGGGCAGGTATACGTGCGGATGGCTGGTGATGATGGCTGCACATAAGGGTAGCTGCGCGCAGATCAGCTAGAGTGTCAATCTCATACCAACGGTCGGCAGCAAAGAGAACCGGCGTCAAGGAGAGACAACCCTCTGTGACCATATCCGAAAAAACCGTCTCATAGTAGCCGTTCACCCTGTTATTTGAAATACGGTGGTCTAATCTTTTCCGGACTGATTTCCAGGTCTGCATGGAAAGGCTGTAAATGTTGACGGTCTTGTACTGTCTGTCCTCAGTTTTTTGGATATTTTTCTGAAATGCCTTAATTTTCTGATGACTGTTGATGGTTACCGTGGTGCCGTTCATCCAGGGCTGCAATTTGGAGACAGCAATTCGATCAGGCTGAAGCATATCCTCGAGCATTTCCGGGTTGAAAACCAGATCACTCTCAATCAGGAGAAAGGGTTCATTTATTTCCTTCCTTGCCAGCCATAACGAGTAAATATTGTTGGTTGTTTTGTATACGGGGCTGGTAATATAGGTGATTTTTATGCCTCCAGCCTGAGTTCCAAGAAAATCACGGATAGAGTCTGCCTGGTGGCCGACAACTATAACCAGTCGTTTAAAGTTGTGTAACCGCAGGGTATCAACCAACCTCTCGAGAATAGATATTTTATTGACGAGAACACGGCACTTGGCCGTTTTATCGGTCAGCGGAGCTAAACGGCTGCCTGTACCTGCCGCCAGCAGCAGGGCTGTTCGCACTTGTTTTTCCTTAACCCCTGGACGGGGAGGGTGATTTTTCATATTTCACTTCCTTAGAATTTATCTGAAAATCACCCACGAGGTGATACCGTTGCGGGCTATTTTCATACTTTGTTGTAGCTGTGACTTGAAAACCCGGAGTCTCCACTACGTTCCGCTTACCTGGTCCAGCCATGCTGGTTTATCAAGCAATGGCAGAAGGACTACACCTGTGAAAAACCACAGGGTGCAGATGAACGGGGAGTAGTTATTTTCCTGCCAGCTGTCTCAAATAAACAAGCTGAGGGGGGAATAAACAGTAAACGAGGAAATCTCGACGAGAAAAAAAGGACTGCCGTTGAGGATTTAATACTTTACAAAAAAAGTATGCCCAAGTCAAGGTACTGTTGTTTTTTACTGTATTTACCAGTAGTTATTCTGCGCCCCCTTGGGGCGGCGGTTTATTGTGCAGGTAACAGACTCATCACTTTTGTCTGGTACAGAATTGCTGTCACCGCATAAAACCTTGGGGGAACAGCACGGTGTTCATGGAGCGCTTACGCAAGATCAAACGCTGCGGGTCAAGCAGCGAGTTAATGTTCTTCCTGATCACTTCCGGATTCAGTCAGGAACATCAGGGAATAGCCCTCTTAGAAAACTTAATGGTAACTTCTCAATAAGTGTTGGTAAGAAGCCTGGATCCCCGATAACTACATTCGGGGATGACGATCTGAATTGCCTGCAACTCCGTCATTCCGGCAGGTTGTTAGCCGGAGATAGCGTAGACTTCGATACATAAAGTAAAATACAGTAACTTGTCACCACTTATTGAGAAGTTACACTTAATGATGGTAACTGTTTGAAGTCTATGCTTCTTTACAGGTGCCGGAGATTTTCACAGGCAGACTGGTGAAGCATATTAGTCATATGTGACCTAAGGGTTCAATCCAAAATAACTTCGTAGAAACGTGTAGACAATGTGACATATATTTGATCGATCTGATTGAGTGAAACCGCAGGCGTAGCAGGGCTACGTTGAGGATTTCGCGATTGAAGATCGGCCGAAGATATGTTGCAGTGTCTACTCAGAATGTGAAGTTATTTTTGATTGCACCCTAAGGCTGGCTGCGGAAAGATTCGCTACCCTGTGAGCAGTTAACATTATTCAAATAGGAGAGCACCGAGTGGTGGTCATTGGATATTTTAACATATCGCTCTGAGCGGTCCACAAATTTAAAGCCACCGGCTTTGCCGGTGGCTATTTACTTGCAACTCTTGTATCATTTTCAAGTCTGATGCTTTCGTAAAAAGGAACAAGGCAGTTAAAGTATTCAAATTCGTCATCCCCGAGGTAGTTAGTAGTCGGGGATCCATAACATTTTGAAAGGACTATATTCCCGCCCGACAGATCGCGGGATGACGGAGTGAGCTGAATGCTGAATTACGAATTTAATGACTTTTTACGAGTTCATCAAGTCTAACATGCGCACAAAAATCTTTTTTGTGCGCGATGGCCCCATTGATCACTTTTTCACATAGGACTGGTAAAGGTTATTCAGGGACAAGTCCTTTGTCTTTTCGTGCACTGTTTTCCAGAATTTTCACAAGAGGATAATTAATGCTCCCCGAGTCGCCATTTTATCAGAACAGTTTGCAGACATTGCAGCAATCACCCCTCTGTCAAGGAGTTAACACCCGGACTCTGGAAGATATGATGCAGCTGTTTACACGCCGGCGATGGAGCAAAGGAACCCGGATTTCAGAACAGCAGAGCAGGAATTACTTCCATATTATTCTTCGAGGACGGCTGAAACTCACAAGAATGCATCAGAAAAGCGGACGCGCCTTTACACTCTGGCTGCTTGGGCCGGGCGATGGCTATGATATCGTCAGCCTGCTCGATGGCCGAGAGCACGATATCCTGCCGGTTGTTCTTGATGATGTCGAGGCACTGACAACCCACGTTGATAACGTCAGGGCATGGATTGCCGGACATCCTGACTTTAATCGCTGTTTTCTTCCCTATATCGGCGAACAAATGCGGCAATTAGAAAATCTATCAACGGACCTGGCCCTGCATGATACGGTAACCCGTCTGGCCCGCCTGATCCTCCATTATGTTGATATGACAAAAAGTTCATCTTCCACCAACAATTTCCGTGTACAACTGATCAACGATTTTTCCCATGAAACCCTTGCCTGCATGGTCGGTTCTGTTCGAACCGTCATCAATCGACATTTACAACAGTTAAAAAAAGATGGGGTCGTGGACTTTCATCGTGGTCATCTAACGGTGAAAGATCTGGAGAGACTGGCATTGCAGGCCGGGCAGTATCTGCACACGATAGAACATCAGCAGCCAAAGTAGCGGTTACTATTTCCATAACTTCTCCCCAAAAGCACTATCACCTCTCAAAAAGATATCTGATTACGTACAAAGCTCAGCCATTAACAAAATCCTGGATCCCCGATAACAACACTCGGGGATGACGAGTCTTGCAACTCCGAGGGATGACGAGGCTTGCAACTCCGTTATATTATAACCAATCAGAGTGCTGCCCACTACGGTCATTCCCGAGGTCCTTTATCGGGAGATAAGCGCAGACTCCGTGAGGTGCTCCTG
>WFRY01000267.1 GCA_015486315.1 Desulfobulbaceae bacterium | reverse complement strand
GTGTTGATATTCTTATGCCTCAACATAATCCGCGTTGCAAGGATGAAGGTCATTTTTCTCAACGAACAACCATATTATCTACGATAAAAATAGTAGTTACATGAATTTCTGTTTGCCCAGTTACCATATAATGTCTTGCGTTATCCAGATGTTATAAATAGTTTGTCATAATCTTTATCAAGATCTGCAAGGATTATACATCGACACGGTTTGACGCGGATATATATGTTTGTATCAGTGTATATCTGTGTTTATCCGTGGTTTAATTTTTTAACAGTGGAAAGGAAATAATGGGAACAACACTTGAAGCTTTGATTCAGGATCATGAAGATGATCTTGCGGAGCTGCAGGCAAAAATAGGATATACCTTTCAAAAGACCACGTTGCTGCAATTGTCTCTGGTGCATAGTTCATTTGCTTTTGAGCGTCTGGATTGCGGCCGTCATAACGAAACCCTGGAATTTTTAGGAGATGCTGTTCTGGATCTCGCTGTCGGCTTTCTGCTCTTTTCCCGTTTTCCCGAACTGCGGGAAGGAAAACTGACCCTGATCCGTTCCGCTCTTGTCAATGAAACCGGGCTGGCCGAAAGGGCCAGGGCCATTGACCTTGGAAAATACCTGCTCCTTGGCAGGGGAGAAGATGCCTCCTGCGGACGCGCAAAATCATCTATTCTTTCCTGCGCCTACGAGGCCATGGTGGGTGCCGTGTTTCTTGACGGAGGCTATGATGTCGTCCAGGCCTATGTGCAGCGAACCTTTGCTCCCCTTATTGAAGAGCGCGGTGAGCAGTTGACCTCGGCGGATGCCAAGAGCAGGCTGCAGGAACAGTTGCAGGAACAGTACAACGAGGGGCCAAACTATATTCTTGATGCTGAAGAGGGTCCGGCCCATGCCCGTATCTTTACCGTGTCCGCGCATTTTCATGACAGGGTACTCGGTTCAGGCCGGGCTTCCAGCAAAAAAGAGGCGGAACAGCAGGCCGCCGCTGCCGCGCTCAAGTTTCTGCGGAGTGAGCAGGCCGCTGAAAAGCAGTAACCGGACAAGATATAAAAAGATATATATGCCCCTTGTCATCCCCATATTTATTCCCCACGAAGGCTGTCCCCATCGCTGCGTGTTCTGTAATCAGCATCGGATAAGTGGTTTTGCAGACCCTCCGGTTACACCGGCCGATGTGCGGAGGACAATATCGAGCTGGCTGCATCGCGATAAAAAACAGCATGACGGGGTTCAGGTTGCCTTTTACGGGGGAAGTTTTACCGGTCTGGAGAGATCGAGGCAGCAGGAATTGCTTGCCGCTGCTGCCCCTTTTGTGGAGCAGGGCAGGGTGGCCGTGGTTCGTCTCTCCACCCGACCCGATTATATGAACCGGGAAACAGCTGCTTTTCTTCGCGGGAACCATGTCGCTGTTGTGGAACTGGGTGTTCAGTCCATGGATGATACGGTTTTGCGGGCTGCCCAAAGGGGGCATGATCGGCAGGATGTTTGCAATGCTGTTGCCGTACTCAGGGAGGCCGGCATGAAGGTCGGCATCCAGTTGATGATCGGGCTGCCCTCTGACAGCCGGGGGAAATTGATGAAAACGGTTAGACAGGTTATTGCGCTGCAGCCGGATTTTGTGCGTATCTATCCGGTTCTGATCGTGGCGGACAGTGTACTGGCACGATTGTATAATGAAGGAGAATATCAGCCGCTCAGTCTGGACATGGCCGTGATTCTGGCGGCATGGATGAAAAAACATTTTGACGCAACCGGTATCCGGGTGGTACGGATGGGCCTGCAGTCCGGTCCGGATCTTGACCGGGCACTTGTTGCCGGTCCCTGGCATCCGGCATTTGGTGAGCTGGTCAACTCCCGGCTCATGCTGCAGCAGACCAGGAGGTTACTGCTTTCCCTTGCCGGGGCTACCCCTGTTTTTTTGAAAATACATGAAAAGGATCAATCCGCGTTTCGAGGCATGTACTCGGGAAATATTCAACGGTTGCAAGAGTTGGGCCTGTGGCCTGACATAACCCTGACCACGGGAACGGACCAGCCGCGGGGTAC
>WFRY01000266.1 GCA_015486315.1 Desulfobulbaceae bacterium | reverse complement strand
GGTGTGGTTGATAGATTACAGGTTGCAGCAACATCGGTGTCGATCTTAAGCGTTGTCGAGTTTGTCGTTATGGTATAAGCCGGTTGCGGATTACTGCGGACCGGTCCTGCATCAGGGCCAGGTCCAGGGCCGGAAGTATTAACTGAAAATGAGATTACAGTATCTGAGGTGTTGGCGATACCTGTTGCCGTACTTTGACAACGAACATAGTAGGTATAGCTCTGTCCATCCTGCACAGTAAGCGGCTCTGAATGTGTCGTTCCTCCGGTACTATCAAAGGTGCTGCGCAGTAAGCTATAATCCATGCCCGCGCCGGAGTCCGTATACTTACAGGTCGCCTCCACATCAGTGGTCACCGAAAGAGTGGTTGAGGTCGTGGTGATCGTCCCGGACGGTTCCGGATTACTGACCACCGGCCCCACATCGGGGGAGGGAGGTTCGGGATTAAGGCCGCTGGCACAGTCACTGTCACAGGTCGGATGTGGCGAAATGCTGTACACCACACCGCGCTGGGTGACGGATGCCCCCTGGTTTATCTCCAGGTCTTCGTGGATAAAGCCGCCGGTAAAGGCCTGGGTGGCTGTTACGTCGGTGGGAATATTAGTGGCAATATAGAGGTTATCATCAACAGAGCTCGGACCACCGGCGGTTGTCGTGACCCAGCCGAATCGGGCGACGACCGCGCTGCTCTGCCCATAATCACCGGTGGTGCCGGCGGTAACCACCTTACCGTCATCCTGGACCGCCACGGCATAACTCACCGACTCGCCCTGGCCAAAGGTAGTGGTCATAACAGAAGCCTCAAGTGCACTGTCTGCAGCATCTGCCTTTGCCGTGTAGGAATCGTAAGAATCCTCAACCTGCAGTTCACTGATATGGAACATGGACGAATCTTCTTCCGAGCGTGCTTCGGATGCGTCCTGCCTGCCTGCTGTCATCTTTGTATAGGTAATGAGGAGAAAATCACGACTGCCGTTGGTTGTGGTGAATCCGGCGGCACTGAGCTGGCTGTCATTGCCGTCCAGACCGTACAGCACATCATCTTCAGGGCCGATTTCGGAAATAAGGACCCCGTCTTCGCCAAAAGATGCATCAGGGACTCCCCGGGAGCTGAAACGAAACAGTGCCGCTGCCCGTTCTCCCTCAGGTCCCACGGAACCGGCAACGTAAAAGGTTCCATCCTGTTCCTGGAAGATACCATAGCCTTCACTGAACTGCCGGCTGAAGAGAGTGGTGGCAACGCCCTGTTCGCCAAAGGTATCATCAAGCCGACCATCGGCCGTAAAACCGACTAATATCATCCTGGTCGCATCACCATCGGAATATGAGCCGGAGATAATAATACGGCCGTCCGGATCAACGACCATGCCCTGGGCCAGGACGTCCCTGCCGATCCCGATCAGGATTGATCCCTGGTCGGCAAAGGAGGCGTCCGGTGTACCATCGGCAAGAAAACGTGCCAGGACAATTACCCGCCCCTTGGTTCCTTCGGCACTGCCGGCCACCAGTATGGAACCGCTGTCATCAACAACAAGCGCTGTTATCTCATCATTGCCGTTTCCAACAGAGGTAATAACTGTTCCCTGGTTGCCGAACTCCGTATCAGGGGAACCATCGGCATTAAAGCGAAGCAGGATAAAATCACGATCCGTACCGTTATGACTATAGCCACCGGCAATAATCCGGCCATCTTCTGCCAGGCCCAGAGCAAGAATCTCGTCATCTCCGGTACTGACATCCAACAGCACTGTGCCGTCGCCGTTAAAGGATGGATCAGGACTACCGTCGGCAAGGAGACGAATCAGGGAACAGCCGAGTGAATCGCCATCGGTTGACGAGCCGCCGAGCAGAATCCTGCCGTCGGGCTGAATCGCAATGGCCTGAGCCCGGTCGCCATGGGTGCCTATTTCAATGGACACCCGGCCATCAACGCCAAAATCGGAATCAAGCTCACCTGCGGTGACGGTGACTCCGACAAAGGCGGCAAGTATTAAAATCTGCAATAGATGAATTATCTTTCTGATCATAATTTCATCTCCATATAAAGAGTTTGCGCTGCAGCGCAAAAAATAGAGTTCCTGTACTTTTCGTCATTCACGAGCAGGCGGGATGACGAAAAAAATCCGCAATCCATCATACACTATAATAGCAGTTCCAATCTTTTGTGGCAAATCAAATGCCGGGTGTCAAGGCACGGGCGGGGTAAGTCATTTTATTGACAAAACCCGTGTCCCCTGCTCTTCCGGCATCCAGCGGATTTCTTACGCCTGATCTCCACCGGTACGGGAACACCTTTAAAAAGCAAGCAATAATTATTCCATCCCGGTCTACTTGCCGAAATTGCACACCGGATACTGACAGCGTTTACAGTTACGGCACAGGCCGCCATGCCCCATATCGGCAAGCTGCCTGCGACCGATACTCTCTCCGGTGAGGATGCGCGGCAGAATCAGGTCAAACACGGTGATATTATGAAACATCCCGCAGGCCGGCAGCCCGAGTACCGGCACCTGACCGATTCTGGCCACCAGAAACATGGCTCCGGGCAGCACCGGGCTACCATACACCATATCCTCTGCACCTGCCTGTTTAATGCCGATCCGGGTAACATCATCGGGATCAACCGACATACCGCCGGAAGTGACGATGAGATCGGCCCCCCCGGCAAGGCATTTTTTGATCTCTGCTGCAATACGTTCGGGATCATCCGGGGCAAAGGAAACCATCGCCACTTCCGAGCCCAATTCAGCTAATTTGCTGCGCAGCACCTGCTCAAACCTGTCTTCAATGCGACCGTAATATACCTCGCTGCCGGTAATGACAAGACCGGCTTTCACCTTTGCCGGCTGCAGGACACGGACAATTTTGTCTCCTGCCCCGGCAATTTCCGCTGCCTGCAGTACCAGATCACGTTCTCCGACCAGGGGAATCAGTCTGCTGGCCGCCACCTGTTCCCCCTTTGTCACCGGGGTATTGGTGTGCAGGGTGGAACACATAACCTCACCGAGAAGGTTAAACCGGAGCAGGGCCTCCTTATCGACTTTAAGCAGTCCGTTACAGGCTGCCCTGATCGCCACCTTGCCCTCCACCACATCACGGGAGTATTCAGTTCCGATTCCGGCAATGGCGGCAGCCATTAGACGGGCGGCTTCATTTTCATGGATCTCATCTTCAGTGAGTTCCAGCACGTAGATATGTTCCTTGCCGAGACGGCGCAGGTGTTCAACGTCTTCCGTGCGGATAATATGCCCCTTTTTAAAGGCACATCCCTTGAACTCGTCCTTAACGATCTCCGTTATATCGTGCGGCAGAACCATGCCCACGGCCTGATCCACCGGTATGCTCTTTTTCATTACACTATTTTGTGCCTGGACAATAATTTTCTGGTAAGATACTTAACTGTAAGCCAGTTTAACCGACTGAACAGAAAAAATCATTTATGATGATCTCGCGGGAACTGTGTTTCTCTTGTTTTTCGCTATTCACGGGAGGAAGTAATTAAGTCGTTTCAAGATGTTATGTAACCATACCTTGTATGAGCCGACAAAAAAAGAAAATATGATAACGTTGAAGCAGTGGGTATAAAAATAAACTGGGGTATGCATTTAGCTCAAGCGTCCACAATATATAGTATGTATCCTAATGGTTACGATGCTTTGAGGAGCCTCATCACCTACCCCGTGAGCAGTTACGAAATATCTTACAAGATCTGTATTCATGATAACTCGTAACTTCTCAATACGTGGTGGTAAAAAGACTGGATCCCCGATAACTACATTCGGGGATGACGATCGGAAATATCTTCAAATCCGTCATTCCGGCATGCTGTTGGCCGGAGATAGCGTAGACTTCGATCCAAAAGACACCATCAACCACAAAAAATGGTATGTGCTGGAG
>WFRY01000265.1 GCA_015486315.1 Desulfobulbaceae bacterium | reverse complement strand
CTGCGTAAATATTCGGGTAGCACCCCATCTTCGCCCGATCCGGCCTGTTCACATATGAGTCAATATAGCTCTCAGGCCGGATCGGGCAAACCTGGGGCTGACACCGCTTCGCTGTTACTCAAACATTTACAAGATGTTTGATTTGCAACCATTTGGGATCAACCCGAATGCTTTCCTTGATTCCATTATTTATTGTGTCAAACAGACAAGTTATTATTATATATCATTCTCCCCTTCCCTTATAACTACCTTGCATTGACTGTATTTTTTACAACTTCAATCTTATCCTAAGACGTTCCCTTACCAGCCTGAATTTTGCGGTTCATCTCCTCCTGCTCACGGGCAGCCTGGAGCATCCGAAATATTTCACGGCTGTGTTTTTTGCTGCGGGTCATGGCAAAGAGGAAGCCGAGTCGAGACAATCCTTTATTATCCACTGACGGGAGCTCTTCTGTTATGTCCTTCACAACTGATGACTCCCAGCTCTCTTCCAGATCCTGGTGATTCTCCCGGGCCTTGCGCCTGGCAGAGATAGCTTCTTCAATGAGTCTGTCCCGCAGGTATTCGACTTCATGGAACTGTTTTGTCTGCAGCAGTTCGTTCCCTTTACGTTTTGCCAGAAAATCATACAAAGGTTCTGCGGGCTCCGAACGTAGCAGCTTGGTAATATATTTAATCTGCCGCTTACGCGCTCCTCCCTTGAGGTTACTCACTTCCAGGATCAGTTCTCTGACCTCCTGCGACACAGGGAGTTTCTTCAGTATGCCGGGGGAGAGAGCCGCCAGTTCAACGACCAGTTTTTCCAGCTGCTTTATTCTTCGTTTCTGCTCAGACCTGCTCAATTCCATAATCAATTATCCATATATGAACAAAGGGATGGTAAGAGGTAACACAGTCCTCTTTTCCCTCTTCTTCCTGGTTTACAGTTTCTGGTTTACGGTTTACACTTTACTTCGTACTGTCCGTCATTAAAAACAGTTCGCTAAATCAGACATGCTGATGCTCAGCTGTAATCAAAGTACGTCCATAATCATCATAGGAGAATTCCATGACGGTATCAACGTTTACTATTACCCAGCCCACCCAGATTCATTTTGGCCGGGGAATCATTCAATCACTTTCAACTGTAATCAGTGATCTTGGCGGAACAAAACCGCTGGTTGTCATGGATCCGGGGCTGGTCAAAGCCGGTCAGGATGGTTCTGTAACCGGTCCGCTTACAGAGGCGGGGGTCAAGTTTGTCCTTTACGACAAGGTCGATCCGGAGCCGGGCCTGAAGCTGGCTGACCAGGGAGCGGAGATTGCACAACAAAACAACTGTGACTGCGTTATAGGTGTTGGAGGAGGTTCGGCCATGGATGTTGCCAAGGCCATATCCATCCTGCTGACCAACGGCGGTAAGGCGGTGGACTATATCGGTCTCGGCAAGATAACAAAACCGGGCGTACCGAAGATAATGGTGCCCACCTCTGCCGGAACCGGGGCAGAGGTAACCTTTACAGCGGTTTTCATCAATGAAGAGACAGGTTCCAAGGCGGGAATGAATGGAGACCCGCTCTATCCGGAAGCTGCTGTGTTAGACCCGGCCCTGACCATGAGTCTGCCTCCCCATGTTACGGCGGCCACCGGCATTGATGCCCTTACCCATGCCCTGGAGGCATACACATCTGTTCAGGCTCATCAGCTGTCTGAAATGTACTCCCTTGAGGCCATTGACCTGATTGTAAACAATATCCGCAGTGCCTATGCCGACGGCCGCAACATGGAGGCACGTTCCAACATGCTTCTCGCCAGTCTGCTCGGCGGCAAGGCACTGGCCATAGCCGGAGTCGGCCTGGTCCATGCCATGGCCTATCCCCTGGGCGGCATGTTCGGTATCAGTCACGGACTGGCAAATGCGGTGCTGCTCCCCTATGTCACGGAATACAACCTGATCGGCAACCTGAAAAAGCATGCCCAGCTTGCGGAGCTGTTTGGCGTGGATACCGGCAAACTCCCCCTGCGTGACGCTGCCGCAGAACTGGTTGAAGAACTGCACCTGCTCAACAGTGACCTCAATATTCCGGCAACATTGAACGATATTGACATCCCGGCCGACAAAATACCGGAAATGGCTGAAATTGCCCTGACCGTGGCCCGGCCGGTGGAAAACAATCCGCGGCAGCCCAACAAGGAGGAGGTCATGGCCCTGTATGAATACGCCATGCTGGGCAGGGGTGAATATTAGAAAACGATGTAATATCCGTATATTCAGTCAGGATTACATGACTTTCTCCGACAGTGGTAGTATAACCTTCTGGATCCCCGATAACGACATTCGGGGATGACAATCGGACTTACCTGTGCATTTGTCTTGGCTGGAGCAGGCTTGCGGCCTGGTCCTCTTGTTTATCACAAAGATGTCGTCTGCACAGCAGTTCAGCAGATCCGATTGCCCTGTTATAAACCCATGGTTCAATCTACAAGATTGAACCAGCTGAATTTGAAAAGTTACGGCAATACCATATACGCAGAGAGCACTGCGCCCTCTGCGTTTTGCTTTTCCCGCTTTTTTACTCTGCCGGATACCCGGTTTTATCACCCCGCACATCATCTGCAAACAGGGATGCCCCCCGTTCCATGGCACAGAAATCACCACACATGGTGCAGGTTCGCTGATTTTCCGGAGTTCGGTCCTTCCGTATCTTTTTCGCTGCTTCCGGAAACATGAGCAGCTCCATCTGGTCATCCCATCTGGTATCACGCCGGGCAAGAGCCACCCGTTTTTCCAGGTCACGCTTTGCCGGGTCTGCTGCAATATCACCAATCCTTGCTGCCAGCCGGGTTGCCCTGATACCCTCCCGGACATCGTCCTCATTGGGTAGAGCAAGGTGCTCAGCCGGTGTAATATAGCAGATAAGATCTGCACCATGTCTTGCTGAGCCGGCGGCTCCGATGGCAGCCGTGATATGATCATACCCGGCCCCTGAATCTGCCGGTAATGGACCAAGTACATAATAGGGCGCATTGCCGCTCATTCGTTTTTCCAGCATAATGTTGCCGGCAATTTCATCCAGCGGTACATGGCCCGGCCCTTCCACCATCATCTGACAGCCCATATCACGGCCTATCTCGGCCAGCTCGCAGTTGATGACCATTTCGGCCACCTGGGCCCGGTCATGGGAATCGTGGATGGCACCGGCCCGAATACCGTTTCCAAGCGACAGCACGGCATCATATTTTTTCATCAGGCTGCAGACCCGGTCAAACTGTTCATAAAGGGGATTTTCCCGGTTATTATACTCCATCCATGAAACCATAAAGGTCCCTCCCTTGGACACAAGACCACCATAACGATATCCCTGTTTCCGCAGCCGTTCTATGGAAAACCGGTTAATGCCGCAGTGAATGGCCATGAAGGATATCCCGTCGGCCAGTTGTCGCTCAATAAGCTCAAACAGATACTCCGGATCAAGTTTATTGGGATTGCGGTATTTACAGCCGGCCTCGGAAAATGCCTGATAAAGGGGTACATTTCCCACCGGCAGATTGGTAACGTCCAGAATCTCTCGCCGAACAGTATCCAGATTACCACCCGTTGACAGCTCCATTAAGGTATCAGCCTGTTCCTGTTCTGCAATTTTTGCCTTTCGTTTTTCCAGTTCTATGTCTTTGATATCCGAAGAGGTGCCGATGGAGGCGTTGACCTTGGTACGCAATCCGGTACCGATCCCGACGACATTCTGATCAGGCCGGTTCGGATGGACCGGGATGACGATTTCACCACGTCCGACCAGTTCACGAATTAATGCTCTGTCTTTATTCTCATCCTCGGCCACCCTGATCATCTGCGGGGTTACAACTCCCTCACGTGCAAGCTCAAGCTGCGTTTTCATAAAAGTTCTCCTGGCAACCTGTCCCGGCCGGCAAAAAAAAATCCGCGCCGCAAAAAGCGGCACGGATAAACTTGGACAAGTATATTTCCTGTTTCAGCCTGGCAGGTCTTCTGACTTACGGATCACGCCCGGACAACGCCTTCCCGTCCTTTGCAGGACAGTGGCATACTGTTGTCCGGATCCCCGCATACAGCGCCGGCCCTTGACGTTACGGATTCCAACCGTATTCCCTATTCTCCCCAGACCCATTGCCTGCGGCACCAAACTGAATATATTGATGGCTTTTAACAGGACAGTAAAAAGATGTCAATAAACTCAAATAAAATCCCTCTTATCCGGCAAAATAACGATATTGTTGAATCCGGTTTAAAGAGGAACATACTCTTTTTTTACCCATAAAACTCAGGCTTATCATGGTGCGCCGTGCGTACCATGGCAGCTTGTGCAACCGAGTTTCATACGTACTCAGGAACTATTTTAAAATAATACCTCTTTCCCGCAGGTCATCTATAATAATATTAACGCATTCTCTTAAGGGGAGCGCGCCGGTATTTATGTCAATATCCGGATTCAGCGGAGCCTCATAGGGAGAGGAAATTCCGGTATAATTCTTTATCTCGCCGGCCCTCGCCTTTTTATATAAGCCCTTTACATCCCGTTGCTCACAGATTTCAAGGGGGCAGTTACAGTACACCTCAATAATATTTTCATGGCCGATTATCTCTTTAACCATGGCGCGGTCAGCCTCAAGCGGAGAAATAAAAGCGGTCAGCGAAAGGACCCCGGCATCCAGGAAAAGGTTGACCATTTCGGCAATTCTTCTCAGATTCTCCGTCCTGTCCTCCAGGCTGAAGGAGAGATCACCACAGAGCCCGTGCCTTACATTGTCGCCGTCAAAGACATAGGTCCGGCAGCCCATGAGATGCAGCCGTTCTTCTATGGCATGGGCAAGGGTCGACTTTCCGGATCCGGAAAGCCCGGTAAACCATAGATTTGCGCTCATGTGTCCGTTTAAGGTCTCCCGGCGTGGTCGACTGACGGCAGCCCGATGCCGGACTACATTTGGTGATTTACCTGGGGATTGCTGCATATTGTATCCTGTTTCTATGGAGGGTCGTCTGTCGCTGTAACTGAAAAATACTGCTCCGGCAAACCGGGGAAACAACAATCCGGAATAACGACTCAGCACCTTTTGAGCAGAGAAACAGACCGGCAGAAAAATTCAAATAATCCTGCAGAATAAGTAAAAATTTTATATGTTATCTGTTTATACGGATGTTCATAATTTGTCTACTTTAAAGAACAGGAATTACATCATGAATCATCCCTGTCATACATTACCCAAAAAGACACTGGGCTGCTTCCCCACTCCCCTGGTTGCCCTTAATCGACTCTCCGATCATCTGGGTGGACCGCGTATCCTGATGAAGCGTGATGATCAGACCGGGCTTGCATCCGGAGGCAACAAAACCCGCAAACTGGAATTTCTGATGGGTGAAGCAACGGCAACAGGCTGCGACACGGTCATTACCGCCGGGGCTGCCCAGTCCAACCACTGTCGTCAAACTGCAGCAGCGGCAGCCTGCTGCGGATTGGGATGCCACCTTGTTCTTGGAGGAGAGCGGCCGGATATCCTGGACGGCAACCTGCTGCTGGATGATCTCCTGGGGGCTGAAATTCACTGGACCGGAGAGTATCGCAAGGGAGAAAAAATCCCTGAAATTGTTGAACAGCTCGTGAATCAGGGATACAACCCCTATGTCATACCTTACGGAGGATCTAACAGCACAGGTGCCGCCGGTTTTGTGGCAGCAGTATCCGAACTTCAGTCCCAGCTCTCCGACATGAAGGCCTCCGTAAACAGCATCGTGTTTGCATCCAGTTCCGGCGGCACCCAGGCAGGACTGGTGGTGGGAAAGAAAATCTTTCAGCAGGGCTTTGACCTGATCGGCATCGGTATCGACAAGGGAGAGGCAGGAGATGGTCCCTTCAGCGACCATGTTCTGCAGCTGGCAGGTGCCACTGCCGATCGACTGAATGTAGATGACGACTTTTGCCGGACTGATATTATAGTGCGTAATACGTACCTTGGCGACGGCTATGGTGTTGTGGGCGATCTTGAGCGCAGGGCCATTCGACTGACCGCAGAAACAGAGGGGATTCTTCTTGACCCGGTTTACACGGGCCGGGCCATGGGCGGTCTGATGGATATGATTAAAAAGGGTGAGTTCAGCAGCCGGGACACTGTTTTATTCTGGCACACCGGCGGCCTGCCCGCCTTATTCTCCTACGCAGAGGACCTGCAGCAATGAGCAATGAAATCCCGACAACAACCATCCGGGACAGCTTTATCGAATTATACAAGATACTGAAGCGGGAAAACATGGCCGCCAGCGGCGGTGAAGCAAAGTACATTATCAGCCAGGGCATGGTACGGGTAAACGGTGAGGTGGAAACCAGGAAACGAAGAAAGACCGTTGCCGGAGATGTAGTGGAATGTAATGGAGAAAAGGTTATGGTCCTAAGTAAAAAGAGTTGAATATCACGCTCTGATATTCAACTCTTTCTGTGTAAGCGTTTCAGGAACACCCTGCTGTGCGTGATCCAGGCTCCCGATTATACCCCTGTATATCGGGGGACTTGAGCGCGTGCAGCAGGGGGTTCATGGAGCGCTTACCTTTAACCAATCAACTTCTCCTGCGCTTCTTCATAGCGGGCCCTGGTCTTTTCCAGGATTTCCTGCGGGAGTTCAGGAGGGGGCGGTTGTTTATTCCAGTCCAGTGATGAAAGATAATCACGAAGAAACTGTTTATCAAAACTGGGCTGTCCTTTGCCCGGTTCATACTCGTCCAGGGGCCAGAAACGGGAAGAATCCGGGGTCAGCACCTCATCAATAAGTATCAACTTATTATCCACCATGCCAAGCTCGAACTTGGTATCGGCAATAATTATACCTTTGCTGCGGGCATATTCGGATGCCTTGAGATAGAGGCGAATACTGATATCCGCCATTTCAGCTGCCAGGTCTTTACCGATCAGTTCTTCCATCCGGGTAATGGAAATATTTTCATCATGCAGCCCCTGCTCTGCCTTGGTGGAGGGCGTAAAGAGCGGTTCGGGAAATTTGTCCGACTCGCGCATGGATGGAGGCAGGGCAAAACCACAGACCGTGGTGTCTTTCTGATAAGCAGACCAGAATGATCCGGACAGATAACCGCGGACAATGCACTCAATGGGCATGACGCTGGTCCGGCGTACCAGCATGGAACGTCCTTCAAGCTGGTCCCGATACTGGTGGCATATTTCCGGATACTGATCAACGTCTGCTGAAATCAGATGATTGGGTACAATGTCCGACAGCAGGTCAAACCAGAACAGAGAAATCTGTGTCAAAACCCTGCCCTTGCCGGGAATGGGTTCTGCCATGACCACGTCATAGGCGGAAATTCTATCCGTGGCGATCATGAGCAGTTTATCCTCATGACCAGGAATTTCATACATATCTCGAACCTTTCCACGGTGCAGCAGGTTCAAACCGGATAATTCGGTACGGGTTACGACACTACTCATTTTTCTCGCCTGATAAAAAGTTAGTAGTAAAAGATGATGATTTCGTAAAAAGGAACAAGGCAGTTAAAATATTCAAATCCGTCATCCCCAAGGTAGGAGTCGGAGCTCCATACCATTATGAAACAACTGGATCGAAGTCTACGCTATCTCCCGCCCGACAGTTCGCGGAAATCACGGAGTGAGCTGAATGCAAAATTGCGGATGTAATAACTTTTTTACGAGTTCAGCAAAGATGAAAGGCAGGGAGAAAAATCCCCACTGCCTTCAACTCATCAGTACGCTTACAGGTTCAGCTCTTTCTTAACAGCATCAATCACCGCATCACTGCTGACCGCCTCAACGGTCAGCAACAGTCCTTTTTGTTCATAAAAGCCGATCAGCGGTGCGGTCTTCTCATTATAGGTGGCCAGACGATGGCTGATTGCCTCTTCAGTCTCGTCTTCACGCTGAACAGCTTTAGAACCGCATTTATCGCAGATGCCTTCCTTTTTGGGAGGATTGGATTTTACATTGTAAATTGCCTGACACTCCGGATTCTCACAGGTCCGGCGGGTGCAGAGACGATCAAGGATAATATCTTTGGGCACATCAATATTGACGGCTTTATCCAGGGTGATATTGAGTTTGGCAAGTAGTTCCGTCAAGGCCTCTGCCTGGGGAATCGTGCGCGGAAACCCGTCCAGCAGAAATCCTTTTTCACAGTCAGGTTCCTGGAGACGTTTTTCCATGATGCCCATAATCAGTGAATCCGGAACCAGGTCGCCACGTTTCATATAACCATCAGCCTCTTTACCAAGATCAGAACCGGCCTGAACAGCTCCACGCAGGATGTCACCGGTGGAAATCTGGACGGAGCCGTCAATTGCGGTCAACAGCTTGGCAACAGTGCCTTTACCGGCACCGGGGGCGCCGAGAAGAATAAGTTTCATCGTATTTCTCCTGAAATTTTATTTTTTGTTACAACAGGCAACAGTAGTCTGTAAAAGGTATGCATTGCCTGTAGAGTGTAGGCTACCTTCAGATAAAGCAGAAAAATTTTTAATGATACACTATCTTTTCATTTGATGGTAGGGCAAAATTTAGAGATTTTTTCTGATATGCATTCCCAGGGCAGGCACTGCCGGCATAGTTGAAAAACAGTATTACGGAGCCGTCAGTGGTAAATCATCAGAGTAACCAGCATGGCTGGACCAAATTTTGGGTCACAGCCACAACGAACGATGAAAGTGATGCAATAGCTGGAGTTTTGAACTCCACTTTCATATAAACATACCTGTCCGTAACAACTGCTTGATTCGGACGGTTAATCAAGATAGGAACAGCAGTAATCGGTGACGGTTTGAATCCTGATGCTGAACTTGCTCTCAGCCGGAACTTCAAATGACTCACCACCCTTTACAGGCTGCCATGTATCTGCCCCGGGGAGCATGATTTCAAGATCTCCGCTGGTTATCTCCATCAGTTCTTTCTTTTCCGTCCCAAACTCATAGTTACCGGGCTGCATGATGCCCAGAGTTTTCATACTGCCATCGGCAAAGATTAGAGTACGACTGGTAACCTTGCCGTCAAAGTAGATATTGGCTTTCTTCTGTACGGTCACATCGGCAAATTCAGATTCTGACATTACTGTTCCCCTTGATAGGCATATTCATTGATAAACTCATTTTCGACTTTCTCCACTGCCCGTTGCATCCCCATGGATATGCCAGGCTTCATAGCCGGTTACTCATCCCTGTTCATCTCCGCGATCTCATTAAACCCTTGTTCAATATCAACAAAAGTATCAAAAACAACCGGATCAAAATGACTTCCCTGCCCCTCTTTCATGATCTTCATTGTCTCTTCATGGGTAAGAGCTCTCTTGTAGGGTCGTTTTGTTGTCAGGGCATCATAGACATCGGCAATGGCCATGATCCGGCCGGCCAGCGGAATATCTTCTCCGGCAAGCCCTCGCGGGTAGCCGCTGCCGTCATATTTTTCATGGTGACTGCCTACAATTTCCTTTGCACACTGGAGATATGGAAGCTGTTCACCTGCCATTTTTTCCAGTTTGTTAATAACGTCCTCACCATACACGGTATGCTTTTTCATCTCGTCAAACTCCTCTGCAGTCAAGCGGGCGGGTTTGAGCAGAATAGAATCCCTGATGGCCACCTTGCCGATATCATGAAGCGGGGCTGACTTATAGAGAAGAATTATATATTCCGGTGTAAGAATATCCAGAAACTTGCCCTGCTCAAAAAGACTTTCAGCCAGGACCTTCACAAACGATCTGGTGCGATGAATGTGGCCGCCGGTTTCTGGATCCCTGTGCTCGGCCAACTCACCCATGGCCACAATAATGATATCCTTCAGCAGTTCTGTTTCCCGCGTTCGGAAAAGAACTTTCTGTTCCAGACTCTGTCTGTAGCTGTGGAGCTCCAGATGATTGCGTACCCTGGAGCGTAATTCAATACCGTGGAAGGGTTTGGTAATATAGTCCACTCCCCCGATTTCAAATCCATAGGCGATATTTTCAGGTTCAGTCATGGCCGTCAGAAAAATGACCGGAATAGAGCACATGGCAATACTCTTTCGCATTGCCTGCAGGGTTTCAAAACCACTCATCCCGGGCATCATAATGTCCATAAGAACAAGATCCGGCGGCCTGGACTCCATACGTTCCAGGGCCTGTTCACCTGAAATTGCATAGGCGAATTCATAACCAAGATCACCTAAATGAGACATGGCTATCTGAATATTTTCCGGTACATCATCAACAATGAACACCAGGGGTTTATCTACTTCAAGTCTCATTTACCCGCACCCGTATGTTGTTGTAAAAAACCAAGCAGTTGTTCCACCCCGAGGATATCCGGCGCCGCAGCGTACTCTTCCAACTGTCGGCCCATGACCTGTAATGGCTCACACCTCTGCCGGTCTCCGTATTCATGCATATGAGCACCCAGACTGCCGGCAACATCCAGACTGCCGCTTTCCAGTGCCTGGGTCAGTAAGGCATCAAGTTCGCTCGTCCAGGCCGAAACCAACAGATCAACATCCTGAACAGTAGATTGACTTTCCATAATCAGGGGCTCGACAACCTCTTTTGTGGTGCCCACTTGAATAAAACGATCCACCACCCGCTGCAGTTCATCAAGATGAAAGGGCTTGGCTAAAAAGTCATCAAAAAAAGGCCGGTATCCCTCTTCATCAGGCATTCGACCGGTCATCACAACCACTGGAATGTCAGCTGATTCCTCATCTTCTCTAAGACGGCGGGTCACCTCTCTGCCATCCATTCCGGCCAGGTTAAGGTCCATTAAAATAAGATCCGGCCTTCTGGACCGCGCCATTTCCAGTCCATCCTCACTGTTATCCGCCACCAGAACCTCTATGGCATCATCGGCAAAGTAATCCCTTATTACATCAGAAATCATGGGCATATCGTCAACAACAAGCAGAATCGGCCGGCTGTTTTTGGAGCTCCGCCTATGCAGATTCGACACCGTATCCATCTTTATGCCCGCACCTGCACCAACCGCTTCAGCCGGCAGGTTAAAAACAAAGGTACTCCCCTGCCCCGGTCTGCTCTCAAGAGACAGGCATCCACCCATTATCATGGCTAAACGGGCACAGAGGGTAAGGCCAAGCCCCTTTCCTCCCAGCTGACCTATAGACGGGTCCTGCTGATCCAGAAGATCAAAAATATATTTCTGGTCTTCAACGGCTATACCAATGCCGCTGTCTGTTACACTGAACTGCAGATCAAAAAAATCCGCATCGATAATTGTACCGCTTACCGTCAGGGTTATACTGCCCGAACTGCCTGTAAATTTGACCGCATTACTGAGAAGATTAACCAGAATCTGACGGCAATGAAGATCGTCAATATTAAAGATCTCAGGTAATCCGGTCTGGATAGAGCAGGTAAAAGCCAGTTTTTTCGCCAGCATCTGATCAGCAAATTGATCGGCGGCCTCATTGACAAAAGTCTGCAGCTGCGTTGGTCTCTTGGTAATTCGTAATCGGCCCGATTCAAGCTTGGACAGCTCCATGACATCATTGAGAATGGAGACAAGCACGGAACCGCTTTTGCGGATAATGTTGACAAAACGTTGTTCCCGTTCGCCCAGGTTGGAGTCTGCAAGCATTTCTGCATAGCCGATGATCGCATTCA
This sequence comes from Desulfobulbaceae bacterium, assembly GCA_015486315.1. GTDB lineage: Bacteria > Desulfobacterota > Desulfobulbia > Desulfobulbales > Desulfobulbaceae > Desulfobulbus_C. Next base: position 8,141 of record WFRY01000265.1, on the reverse strand, counting down.
TAGGGGTACGGATTTCGTGATTCATATTGGCAATGAATTCACTTTTCATACGATTTGCCGACTCTGCCGCCTCTTTGGCCCTTCGCAATTCGTCTTCCTGGTCCTGCTTTAACCGATTTTCCCTGACCAGTTCGCTCTTGTCATGATAAACAGCAGCCACATAATCACACTCCTTATCTTCTATGAAAATAAGTTGCTGTTCCACTGACAGCACCGTGCCGTTTTTATGATTTAAGCGGCCGATTCCGGTACTGGAGGTTTCCTTTTCCAGACGATTAAAGAGGTTATCAATTTTCCAGAGATTAAAATCAGGATCCAGCTCTTCCATGGTCATGGTCAGTAGCTCATCCCGGGAGAATCCGACGGCAGCAGGGAAAGCACTGTTAACCATTTTAATCTTACCCCGGGCATCAAACAACACGATATACTGTGGTATCGCGTTGAAGATCTCCCGGATAACAGCTGCATCGTCTTTCAAAACTTCTCCCAGGGTAGCGGTTGGTTATCTTGTAAGCGCTCCATGAACACTCTGAAGCGCCTTGCTCTTTCAGTGGCTATCCGGCAAGGGCGCGGTCATAGAGTTTACCGACTCCATACTCTTTTCGACGCTGAAATTTCTCCCAGGACGGCCCGATGAGCTGCATCTCGGGATACTTGCTCTGTATGTCCATGGCAATTTCCATTTCCTTGGTACAACCGGTGGAATAGGTTGCATCTTTGCCGGTCCATTCCGGGGGTACCTTTTTCCCCATGAGCTCAAAGGATTTTTCAATATCCGACACAGACTGAAAACGCCACAGATCAACGACGCCGGAGCGCTGAAAGATCTCCCACATATACATAATATCATCGGCGTCCATGCCCTCCTCAAAATGCTCTCCAGGATTGATAATAACAATATCATGCATTGTTGTACGCAAGTGCTCAACAAATACATTAAGTATTTGTTTTGCCATTTCCAGCTGACCGGGAATAGAACCGACAATGGCGGAATAGAACATAATCGTCTTGCCCTGATCCTTTTCATCTCTTGCCATCTGAATCAGGCTTTCCGCCTTGCGCCGCAGCGCAGATTCGGAAAAACGAATAGCTGCAGGATGATGCGGTTTACGACCGATGTCAACCTTGCCGCTTTCCTCCCTGACAATAGAGACCAGATCCCGGGTGAATAAGAAATGATTGTTAATGCACTCCCGACTGCCCGGACAACGACTGATCACGAGATCGGCTTCTTTAAAGGCCCGGGCAAAGGTTATCGAGGTCAGCAGGGGATTAAACTGCTCCCTGGTTCCGTCGGAGATTACCAGCAGCCGATTACCGCTGTGGAGCCTGTCTAAAAGATTGTTTTTTGAAATTGCAGGCTCAGTAATAAAATCAGCCCCTGCAAACAGTTCATGAAGAATCGGATCTTCCAACAGATCGACAAAAGAAATTCTATGGTAGTAAAATCCCTGTTTGACGGCCAGCATCACTTTTATGCCCATTTTCTGGAGGATTTTAATGATGGCCAGATCAAAAATAATTTCACCGCAGCGACCGCCGATCCAGAGGACATACGGTCTTCGCCTGCCCGAGATAACGTCCTGCAGCCAGTCACTGGCCCATTTCCAGCCGTCTGTCTTGATGGGGACATTCATCAACTCTTCCAGCTCATCCATGGCCGGAGGTGTATTTTCCTTCCAGATCTCTTTGACTGTGGATAAAATCAACAGTCTCCGCAGCCTGAGTATATGCTGCTGCAGATCAATATCATCAAGAGTTGTGTCCTCATTAATTTCAAGCCCCTTGAGGGAATTAAATGCCTGTTGAAAATCCGTCCGCTCAAGAAAGGCTGCAGCACGTCTGTTTTCAAGTGCTTTACAACCGGCAAGGGGACGGGAGATCTCACTGATATGGGTAAATATGGTGAGCAGCCGTTTTTCAAGGCGGGCAGGCAGTAAAACCTTGGATGATGCCTCATGCTGAAACTTTATGGAGAGCAGGCTGAGCAGATACTTCTCTTTAAACTCATCCTTTACCACCTCTCGGACCAGCCGTTCTATCCTGCTCCAGATCTCCATGTAGGCAGAGGTCAACAGGGTATCAGCACGTTTTTCTATAATGGCTGCAAACAACTCGTCCGAGCAGGGATAGTACAGTTTCTCTCCGTTTAGATGGACAATAAAATTCAGTTGTTCCGGCGAGGCCACATAATCGGGAAAGGCCTCATAGGCCAGATGATTTTCCGTATAAAAATTTGTGAGCCAGGCATCCCGATCCGGATCGACGCCCATGGTAAATTTTTTTATTTCAGCCATTTTGTGTCCCGAATAGTTACGAATAAAGAATTAATCAGCTGCGAAGACGATCGATAATCTCTTCAACTACATCAACAATCTCACGGTTCTGTACTGAAATTTCTATATCAGCAGCCCGGCGATATTGAGGCAGTCGATCGTTAAAGAGTTTTTCCGTCTGAGCCGGATCCTGCAGCAATGGCCTTTTTTTTATCTTTTTCTTTGCCTTGGGATGGCTGCGGATGGCAGCAAGAATCTCCTCCACCGAAGAATGAAGGTACACCACCCGCCCCAGGCGATTCAGATTTTTCACCATAAAAAAACCGCCTCCACTGGAGACGACCGTCCCGGAGACATGATATTCAAGCCAGTCGGCAGCCTGCTGTTCCATCTCCCTGAACCCGGGCTCACCATGTTCCTGGAAAATAGTTCGAATTTTCATTTTGACCATGGTCTCAATCAGGTCATCGGTATCCACGGTAAACCGGCCTGTCCGAGCCGCCAGTTCACGGGCGCATCTGCCCTTGCCCACCCCCATGAAACCGATTAAAATTATATTATCAGCCACTCTTCTTTTCCTCCAGACGGCCCTCAGGCCTTAATCTCTTCAATATCATTTGTCTTGCGCATTACAATCAATCTGTCCCCCTCTGCAAGTGTATAAAATGCATCGGGTATGAAACGGAAGTGATCTTCATCCTTACGCCGGATGGAGATCACCATCAGCTTCTTTTTATTTGGTAAATCCAGATCACGAAGCGTTTTGCCGGCCCATTTATTCACCACAAGCTCCTGAAAAGACATTTCCGAGTCAAAGGATGCATACTGGAGAAAGCCGGGAATAGCGAACCGGGAGGCCATCTGTACGGCAGCCAGCTGTTCCGGAATAATGACCCCGTCCGCACCTACTTTATACAGCAATCGCTGATGGTCGGGATTTACCGCTTTCACCCATACCTCCTCCACCCCGAGTTCCTTAAGATACATGCAGATCATGGAAGACGCCGCAATAGAACTGCCGACACTGACCAGGGTATGGGTCATATGAGCAATACCCAGCTGCTCCAGGGCTTCAACATTGGTGGCATCAGCCCGGTACACCTTGGTCAGATCGTCTTTTGCCAGCTGGACCCGCGAGGCATGGTTGTCGATACCAATGACGGGCAGCCCCAATTCCGCCAGAGTCTTTGCAAAATAAAAGCCAAATTTTCCCAAGCCGATTACTGCTATCTCTCTTTTCATCAAAACACCTGTCATCCAATGAGCAAATCACTCTCCGGCCTGGCGATCAACTCCTCTTTCTGATATTCCTGGACCACTGCCAGAAAGATCAACGGGCCGAGACGGCCAATAAACATAAGCATCATGATAATACATTTTCCAGGTAAGGTCAGGGCTGATGTCAGGCCGGTGGACAGCCCTGCCGTTCCAAGAGCCGAGGTGACCTCAAAACCTATCTCCAGCAGCAGCCCGCGGCTTTCGGCATGGGGAATGTCCCCGCCTTCGGTCATATGGAGCAGCAACACAGCAAATAAGACCAGCAGCAGAGAATAGAGGGTCAGAGTCAGTGCCTTATTCACGGTCTGCCTGCCTGCAGCAATATTACCGATCACGGCCTGTCTTCGACCAACAAGATGTGCCCTGTAAAAGGCCGCCATTACCCGCAGGGTGGTTACCTTGATTCCTCCGGCCGTTGAACCGGGTGCACCGCCCACCATCATTAAAAACATCATCACCAGCAATGACACATTGGTCATCTCCCTTATTTCCACGGTATTAAAACCTGCAGTCCGGCAGGTAACCGATTGGAAGAGGCTGGTCAAGGCGGCGGTTGTAAACGGTACTTCACGGGAAAAGCCGATGTGCTCGGTGAAAAACAGCACTGCGGCACCTCCGACAACCAGTATTGCGGAAGTGGAAATAACCACCCTGGAATACCAGGAAAACCGGAGTCGTTTCCGTTTATTTTTCCCCGGCAGGCGTGACTCCAGCCATTTCAATGATTCAACAATTACCGAAAAACCAATCCCGCCGATGATGATTAATCCGATAAAGACCAGATTTACCCCCCAGCGGTCATGCCAACGCATGAGGCTGTCTGAATTCAAAGAGAAACCGGCATTACAGAAGGCTGAAACGGAGTGAAAAAAGGCTGAAAACGGAGTTATTTCACCCGGCAGCAGCACATAAAGTAAACCGGCACCGATACACTCAATCAGCAACGCTATCAGGACAATGGCAATCAAAAACCGCCCCAGTCTGAACCCTGAATCGTGTAGCAGATTCTGGCCCACGGCAATTCTATCGGTCAGCGAGACCCGCTGCCGCAGCAGATACATGGCCAGGGATGCCAGGGTCATGACCCCGAGCCCGCCGATCTGAATCAAAAACAGGATAACTCCCTGCCCGTACCGGCTGAAGGCCGATCCGGTATCCACCACGGCAAGCCCTGTAACACAGGTGGCCGAGGTTGCCGTAAACAGAGCATCAATCCAGGAAATTCGGCCTTCCGGCGTGCTGCCGTCCAGGTACAGCAGGACAGCACCGCTTACAATTGCTATCCCGAAAAAAAGAATGGGAAACAGAAGAGGACTTATGGAAATTTTTCGCCGGGCCATGAAAAACTGTATCGTAAATATCAGACCATGTCCACTGTCCCCCGTACGGATTCAGCAGCCATAGAGTTTTGTCTCACTTACATTACACCTTTATCCACACCTTCAACTGTTCACGGGTTTGTCATGTATCAGGGCCATAAGCCAGTCATGGTACTGCTCTGCAATATCGGGCCAGCTGTATGGATTGGTCATCTGCTTCGCCTTTTTCAAAGAGAGAGAACACGGCCCGGACAGCAAACCGGTCAGATGTTTTTTCAAACCATTTTCAGGATAACGATACCTTTGGGCAAACAGTTCTCTGTAGGAGAGACGATCGGGGACCAGAGGTCTACAGCCGGACCGAACACCTTCCAACACGGCCATGCCGAAAAATTCATGACAGGCCGTGGACACAACAATATCACCTTGCCGCAGCAGATCGGCGTATTCTTCTTTACTCTCTACATACCCGAAACGGATCAGGCGATCAGCAAGAATCTTTTTTGCTTCTCTGAATATTTCCGGCTGGTAACGGAACTGCTCACCCAAAACAATCAAGTTAAATTCCAGATGCTGCAGCTCAAAGAGGGTCTCAAAAAAAGTTACAGGATCTTTATCATGCTCCCAGCGGTGATTCCAGATAATGACCGGCGTGTTCATTTTTTCCCGGGCAGGAGCAGCATCAATGATACTGAAATCAATGCCGGGGTACAGCACAACGGACTTGGCTCGAATTGTGTCTTCAAGATGCCGCAGCTCCATGTCAGCAGCCTTTTTCAGGTATCTGCGGATACCGGCAAGGAACGTCTCAAGGTTATAGCTGCTGTTAAAGGCAAGCCTGTCTGCACATAGTGCCGAGGTGAAGTTGATGGAACTGAACTGAAAAATACCCGGGTCAGCCACCTGTCCCGGATAGCTGAACTGATTTTCATGAAAATATACTGCAAGCGGCAGCCGGATCCCCCGGCAATCCAGCATACTGCGCAATACGGCGACATCAATGAAGGTCGAGCTCAAGATTGCATCAAAACGGGCACCGGCTTTTATACGCTTTATGATCTGCTCAGCAAAAAAGGGCGCGGCAAGCTGCATCCGCATCTTCCACTTACGGGCCGGAAGCGACAACAGGGTAAAGCTGCAGTCAAGATGCTGCTGCAGCCCGGTTAAGAAGGCCTTATGTGAACCTCCGTAATACGGTTCAAGCAGAAGTACATGGGGAAGATCGTCTACCACCCCCCACCTTCCAGCCAGTGCAGAACTGAAGCTGCAGTATAGCCCTGACTCACAACATCAGCCTCCAGACCGATCAGCACCGGTAACGGCGTATACAATTGCTCCCTCCTGATTTTTCTGCTGGAGCAGGCTTGCAGCCTGGTCCTCTTGTTTATCACAACGATGTCGCATTCACAGCAGTTCATTGGAACCGGTTGACTTGTGATAAACCCGGCTAACAGTCATCTGTTTCGTACTTTTTCTGCCGGTACAACCACGTCAGTTGCGTAATTGTAACAATAGATTGATATTGAACAGATTATCACATACAGTTAGACGTTGCAAAGTATGAGCATCAAATCAAACAATAATCCCCGGCACATACCTTGAAACAAGGTGGATCCCTATGCGACAGACTCAGTATATAAGCAAGCTTATCGACTATATCGGTTCTTCCCCCACCGCTTTCCACGCGGTCTCATCGGCAGCCGGGCTGCTGGCAGACAATAATTTCAGCCAACTGTATGAAGAGCAGATCTGGCACCAGCTGCCTGCAGGAAAATACTTTGTTATCCGTAATGACTCCAGCCTGATAGCTTTTATATGGTCTGCCCGTACAGGAACAACATCCCTGAACCTGGTCGGAGCCCACACCGACAGTCCATGCCTGAAAGTCAAACCCGACCCGGTGCAGGAAAACAACAACTGCCTGCAGCTTGGCGTTGAAATGTATGGCGGTCTCCTGCCCGCTCCCTGGTTTGACCGTGACCTCTCGCTTGCCGGGCGGGTTTGCTGGCATGATGATGACAACAAACTGCAGTCGGCCCTGATCGATTTTAAACGTCCCATCGGGATTATTCCCAGCCTTGCAATCCACCTGAACCGGGAGGCCGGTAAAAAACTTGAGATCAACAAACAAAATGACATGGTACCTGTTATCGGCCTGACCGATGATCTTCAGGATGGTTTTCAGAAAATTCTCCAGAAACAGGTATGCAGAGAACACCCTCCCCTGACGGACCCGGACATAACAGATCACGAATTATTTTTCTACGATGTCAATCCCCCACTCCTGACAGGTCTTAACGAGGAATTCATTACCGGTGCCAGGCTTGACAACCTTCTGTCCTGTTTTGCTGCGCTCCAGGCCCTGTTAGATGCCGACACCGACGACAACTGTATGATCATTCTCAACGACCATGAGGAAGTGGGCAGCATGTCCGCTTCCGGTGCTTCAGGACCTTTTCTGGCCGATATTATAGAACGACTGTTTCCCGAGACGAATACCCGCCAGTCGAGCCTCCGTCATTCCCTCCTGATCTCAGCCGATAATGCCCATACCGTTCACCCGAATTTTGCCGACAGGCATGATCCCCGGCACCTGCCGCTGATGGGGCACGGTCCGGTCATCAAGTTCAATGCCAATCAACGCTATGCAACCAATGCAAAAACAGCAGGCAGATTCCGCATGCTCTGCCGTAAGGCCGATGTCCCCGTGCAGGAATTTGTCATGCGCAATGACATGGCCTGCGGGTCCACCATCGGTCCTCTGACAGCTGCTCAGATTGGTGTGGACACCGTTGATGTCGGCATTCCTTCCCTTGCCATGCATTCAATCAGGGAAACGGCTGCAGCCGGAGACTGCTGGTCTCTGTATAAGGTACTGCAGACATTTTTCACTAGTACGTGATCAAGGCAAGCGCTTCATTAACTCCACTCTTGACGTAACCTCTTAATAAGTAGTGACAAATTGCTGTATCTTACTTTATGGATCAAAGTCTACGCTATCTCCGGCCAACAACATGCCGGACTGACGAAGTTACAGGCAATGACGATCGTCATCCCCGAATGCAGTTATCGGGGATCCAGACATTTTACCATTATTTTATTGAAAAGTTACCTCTTGACAGACCTCGTCAATACTATAATCAGTTTTCCGTTTTATTTCGTAGTAATGGTAAGATAAGAAAAAATTGGACATTAAGCCGGTCTGAGTTGTCAGTTATCAGTTTTCAGTGTGCAGTGATTACAGCCTGTTGTGCTGTTACTGATAACT
>WFRY01000264.1 GCA_015486315.1 Desulfobulbaceae bacterium | reverse complement strand
CGATCAGTGCCCTTGGTGCCTCGGAACGGGGTGTAACCTGCATCGGGCAGAACATCCTGCCAGGCGCCGTTGTCCACGGTGTAGAAGATCAGGGTGTTATCTGCAATGCCCAGTTCCTTGACCTTGTCAACGATCCGACCGATATTATAATCAAGCTCGACCACGGCATCGGCATAGTCCCACTTTCCGGGGGATTTACCTTTAAACCGCTTGGAGGGCAGGTTGGGCTGGTGATTCTTGGCAAAGTTGATGCTCATGAAAAAGGGTGCATCCTTCTTGGCATAGGTCGCAAGATCCTTGACCACATCATCGGTCATCATCATGTCCAGTTCGGCAATGTTGTCATTGGTGATCTTGGAAACCTCATGGGCCTTCTCACCTGCCTTGCCTTCGAGAATGCCGGTGGTGACCTTCTTGAAGAACGTACGTAACTTTGGGGACATGGTCTCGTGCCAGCCGTCCATGGCATAGGTGTAGGCATTGAGATGATAGAGGAAGGTGTGCTTCATCTCGTCATAGCCCTGGGCATTGGGCAGGGCATAATCTGCCTCTCCCAGATGCCATTTGCCGGCAAAATAGGTGTTGTACCCGGCCTGTTTCAGAACCGAAGCCAGGGTCCATTCTGCGTGCGGTAACCCTCCGCCCTGGCCCTGGAAGGCCACGGTGGTCATACCGCTGCGGTTGGGAAAGCGGCCGGTTTGCATGGCAGCCCGGCCCGGGGTACAGCTTGGCTGACCGTAAAAGTCATAGAACAGCATGCCGTCATGGGCCATTTTATCAAGATTCGGGGTGGGCATGCCCCGGCCGACGCCACCGCCATAGACACCGAGATCACCCCAGCCGGTATCATCGGATACCAGCAGGATGATGTTGGGCTTGCTGCCCGCTACTGCATCGGCAGCAAGGGCCGACGCAACAGGCATGGCCAGCATGGCCGCTCCTGCCAGGGCGCAGACCGCCGTCATATTAAATTTTGTTGTCATCATTTTTTTCATCCATTTTCCTCCGTTTTGAATTGTTATTGGGCCGGAAATACTATTTTCCAGTCCTTTTTCATGTCAATGGCCATAATCTCACCGGATTTGGTCAACGGCACGAGCTTGTCGGTGTGCTTGTCATAGGCAACTTCGCGTTTATCATCGGTGTGGTGAACCCAGACGGACATACCGCCGCTTAAAGCCGCATACTCCAGCATGTGCTGGTCACCGTTGGAGTTACCTGCTGCAAACAGCGGTTTTTTGCCGATGACCTTTTCAATCAGGCGGGGCTTGCCGGCCCAGTTGTCGAGATAATCCATCCGGTAACTGCGCACCAGCATGGCATTGCCGTCCTTGGTGGTGATGAACTCGTTGCGCATGGAGGTGCCTTGGACCTGCTGGGTCGGAAGACCGTACAGCTCAGGGGCAGCCAGGCGCAGGAAGGCGGATTCATCGGCGGTAAAGATGTAGACGGTAAACCCGTGGGCTTCCAGGTAGTTGATCAGTTCCAGCATGGGCTGGTAGATCAACCCCTTTATGCCGCGTTTGAACTTGGGATGTTTAAATTCGGCAAGGAATTTCCTGCCCCAGTCCTCATACTGCTCCTTGGTCAGACCGCCGAAGGGAACCCCTAACAGCTGACTGACCAGGCTCTCGTAAGAGGCATTCTCGTAGAGCTCGGTAAAGTAGGTAAAATCCTTGCCGGCCACGGATTTATATGGCTCCCGTTCGGCCAGTTTCGGATTTTCCTCCATCTGCTCTTTCATATAATCAATCACGCCCAGGAAATGAATGTAAAGCGGTTTTTCCGTCCACAGGGTGCCGTCATTGTCAAAAGTGGCAATACGGTCGGCAACGGGCACAAAATCCGGACTGCCCTTTTTGGTGACCTTGGCAACAAAGCTGATAATTGCCTGTTTGCTTATTCCATCGTTCCAGGACGGCAGCGGATCGGCGGCCAGGGCCGGCAGCGAAGTGACCAGGAAGAAAAAACCGGTCAGGATGATGAGTCTGTTTTTCATGTTCATAATGCCTCCTTTGTGAAGATTTTCCTGTTTTTCGTCCTTGCAGCAGATTTCCTGCGAAATATGCTGGTAGAATCAGAAATTACTTTTATTCAGAAAAACTACCATTCCAAAGACTTGATGACAATGAGAAATAATCCTAAAAATAAATCTTTAGGTTACATCACGTTCTCAACATAATACGCTCGTATCATGCTGTAATAACGGAATAAAAAGAAATACTCGCCATGCTTTTTCCGGGCATGGCGAGTCGTTGAGCTGGAGGGTAGACTTTAGTTTACAGGAGGGATATTAACCTTTGCAGCCAATTGAATGAGTTCGGCAAGGGATTCGGCCTTCATCTTTCGCATCATGCGATAGCGATGCGTTTTTATGGTGTTCTCATTTATCTTGAGATCATAGGCAATCTGTTTGTTCAGCATACCGGCTACGACCCTGATAAAAATTTCATGTTCGCGACTGCTCAACGAGGCAACACGCTGTTTAATCGTTTCTTTACCCCTTATCTGCTCAAGTTTGCACTTGGACAGTTCCAGGGCGGAATGAATGGCATCAAGGAGTTTCTGGTCTTCAAAGGGTTTCTGGAGAAAATCCACCGCCCCACTCTTCATCGCCTCCACACTCATGGAGATGGTTCCGTGTCCGGTAATGAAGATGATGGGGATTGGTATTTCCATTGTTGCCAGTTCACCCTGGAGATCAAGCCCGCTCATTCCGGGCATTCTGATATCCAGAACCAGGCAGCAGGGAATCTCGGGCAGCTCATTTTCCAGAAAATCACGGGCTGATGAAAAGATCTCCGCTCGGAGATCCACCGACTCGACCAGGTGAACCAGTGAATCGCGGACAAGCGGATTATCATCAACAATATAGACAACCGAATCAGATGAGGTCATGGTGTTTCCTTCAGGTAAACAGGCACGGTAAAGAAAAAGGTTAATCCACTGTCAGGGTTTCGGCTAAACCACAGCCTGCCCTTATGTTCCTCGATGATGGAACGGCTGATGGCCAGGCCAATACCCATGCCATCGGGCTTGCTGGTATAAAACGCATCAAACAGACGATCCTCCTCGTAGCCATCCAGCCCCTTGCCGCTGTCACGAACCGAGATGGTCACCAGATCATCTGTTTCCTGGAAGGCCTGCAGCACTATTAGTCTGTCTGCCCCTGGTGTTTTGGACATGGCCTCGATGGCGTTTAGAACTAGGTTGAAAAGCACCTGCTGCAGCTGGATCCGGTCACCGTACAGGGGCGGCAGCTGTGGAGAAATCTTCACCCGCAGCACAATATTTGCTGCAGCAGCCTGCTTGCGGACAAGTACCTGTACCGCTTCAATCATCTCCCCGGCCTTAAGATGTGTCTTTTGTGGTATCTCTTTTTTCAGGGCCTTTCGTATCCGGCCGATCACATCTTCAGCGTGCCTGTTGCCGGTAATAACCCCTGCCAGTGCCTTGTCCAGTTTATCGAGTTTGAGCGGTTCGCTTCGTAAAAAACGCCGGGCAGCCTGGGCATAGGTGCGGACCGCCGACAGGGGCTGGTTGAGTTCATGGGCCAGCGATGCTGCGGTTTCTTCCATGGCAAGTAATCGCGATATATGGGCCCGTTCATCCCGCAGTCGCTGCGCAATCTCTTCGGCCCGATTTCGTTTCCTGTGCTGAATGATCACAAAAACAAGTCCCAGTGCCTGCAGGCCGATGATCAGTATGACGGCAACAACTTCCCCTCTGTGATCCTTCCAGATCGATTGTTCCCGGTTAAGAATAACACTGTCTGCAGGCAGCCTGTTTGCATTAATGGACCAGCGGTTGAGCTCACGCCAGTCAAACATCGGCTGATTGTCTCTTCCCATAAAGGACTGGTCCAGCAATGACTTACCGGCCAGAACGCGCAGGATAATATCAGCATATCTCTGCCCCTGGTTGGTCGCACTGAGCAGATATCCCCCAACCATTCCATACCCCAGATAGGTGTTCACAAGACCGAACACGGGCACATTTGCATCTGCCGAAAGATCGGCAAGAAATTCCCGGGGAATAAAGCTGTCTCCTTTGTTATCCCGGAATACCGTTAGATAATATATCGCAGAATGTTCCGGCAGCTGCGAACTTTTGCTCAGCAGTTCCTCTTTGGAAAAATCATCCAGCCAGCGCAAAGTAAGGCCGTCAAGCTTTCCCGTCAGTTCCTTCATCGCGGTTTTTTTGATTTCCCGGTCAGTGAGCGAACGCCCTGAAACAACATATATTGTTCTGGTATCGGGCAGGATCTGCCTAATCAGCTTGGCAGTATTAAGAAAGTCAAATCCCCAGGTAAGAGCTGTCATCCGGGGAGTGAGTTTTTCCGGAGAAACCTGCTTTTGCTGAGCAGTGATCAATACCACCGGGATATCACCAAACAATTCCTGGCCATATTCCAGCAGCAAATCGGCTGATCCATCGCCAACGGCAAGGACCATATCCATTTTCTGTCTGGCATACTTGTAACGATAGAGATCAATCAGGCGGGAACGGTATTCTTTTTCAGAAAATCGTTCCCGGTCAGCGTGTTCAACATTGAGCTCAATGGGAATGGTTGCCCGTTCTTTTAACGCAGCCCGCATAGACTCTTCGATGCGGTAGGCCCATGGAAGTCCCTGCCTGAAGACAAACAGGGCCAGAACCCGTTTGGGGGCGGGTTCGTCCTCCTGCGGCAACACGGGGTGTGCCAACCATAGCGAGGTTGTTATGAAAATGACTGAAAAAACACAAGTCAGCCGGAATTTTTTGCACGGGAACAGTAACATGTTTACCTGGTTATAAGTTTATCTGAAAACAGGGGACAGGAATCAGAATAGTTCGTGCCTGCGGCGTTTTTTGTACCAGAGGCAGTATCAGGGCTATTGCTATTATGACCATTCTTCCTTATTATGAAATAATATCATGGAGAGCAACAGGCGATGTTTTTTTATTCCTTTTACAATAAACGACGGAGTGGTCGGTTGCACTGTGAAAAGGAAACAGGGTGGAAAAAAGAGGGAGACTGACGATAATGACTGCAATTGATTATTTTGCATGGCTGGTACTGATAGTAATTGTTGTATCAGTTGTTGTTGCCTTTATTCTTCTGGCACAGTTGCCTGGAAAGATTGCAGTGAAGAACCGACACCCCCAGGTTGCCGCCATCAAAATGGCCAGCTGGCTGGGCCTGCTGATGACATTCGGTATTGTCTGGTTACTGGCTATGGTGTGGGCATCGATGACTCCCGCTGATACCGAACAGGCGGATGGGATGCAGGATTCTGGTGACAACCTGCAGCAGCGAATCAAATCTCTGGAAGAAAAGATCAATGTTTTGCAGGAGCAGTTATCATGATTTTTTTTCTTACCATCTGTTATATACTGCTGCTTTTCATATTGATCAAGTTAGGCCTGGTAGCCAATAAGCTGACGACCTGGCTTACGGTTATTCCCTACAAATTGATTCTTCTGTTGTTTCTTTTTATTCCCATGCAGTGGGGTTCCCCGGCAGGTGATCTCCATGTGGCAACATTTTCGGTGACGATTACTCCCAATGTGGCCGGCACGGTAATCGAAGTGCCGGTGAAAGCAAATACTCCACTGAAAAAAGGGGACATACTTTTTAAAATTGATCCGGTTCCGTATCAGGCCGCCTATGATGCACTCAAGGCGGAGCTGGCATTATCCAGGATCCGTTTGCAGGAATCTCAACAATTGTTAAAGAATGAGGCTGGAACACTCTATGATGTACAGCAGTATACAGCTGAGGTAGAAAAACTGCAGGCTCAGATCAAAAATGCAAAATGGAATCTTGATTCCACCATTATCCGGGCACCATCTGATGGGTATGTTACCTTTGTTGGTTTACGTCCCGGTCAGCGGGTAGGTACCTTTCCCGGAAACCGGAACATGGCCTTTATTGATACTTCCGAGACTATTTTAGGCTCACAGGTTGCACAGAACTTCAGCAAATATATTAAACCTGGACAGGCAGCGGAAGTAACCTTCAAATCCAGACCCGGCAAGGTGTATCCGGCCAGGGTCATATATATGATTCCGGCAACAGCACAGGGGCAGATACTTGCATCAGGCTCTGCTGTAACACCTCAGAGCAGTACCGCCATGCCCTTTATGGTACGTTTGAAACTCGACGATCCCGACATTGCCGGGGATCTGGTAGTGGGAACCGTCGGTTCCAGCGCCATCTATACATCTCATGTGAAGGTTACCCATATCATAAGAAAAGTAATGCTCCGCATGACTGCCATTCTAAATTACATAAATTTACCATAAAGAAGTAAATCTTCCCAAGTCAGCCGAACTAAATTTATGGGACGGGTAGCCGTGTTCGGGATGATGGAGTGTATCCTCTGCTTTTTTAATCGTCATTTATTTGATTCCAACGCGATCGTAAAAACTCTTTACGGGTCGCAAGGTTATCGGCTTTTACAGAAAAAACTTGCGGATTATCTGCCTGTTTTGTAGCTTTATCTCAATGTCTAAGAAGTGTTGCGGTTGCCGCCTGAACGACAGGCATATTGTGCTGGGAATTTTTTGGGTACATCTGATTTTCCCCGAATTTCCTGCCACGGCATCTCTGCCCGGAAAGAGATTTCTTATCACCTTCTTATTACCTTATCACCGTCAGCACCGGTACAACTGCATAATCGACATATTGAGAGGGCTATTGACATGATGAATACATTTACGGCGGTTGTTCATAAGGAAGGAAATCTCTATGTGGCAGAGTGTCCCGAAGTTGGCACCGCAAGTCAGGGGCAGACCATTGAGGAAGCAGTCATGAATCTGCGGGAAGCGACAGAACTTTACCTCGAAGAGTTTCCAATCAAGCAGACTTTTCGCCCCTTTCTCACCACATTCGAGGTGGCGGCCCATGCCTGAAATCCCAAGAATATCCGGGGATGAGGCGATCAAGGTATTCATGGTGTTGGGATTTCACCAGGCGCGTCAGAAAGGCAGCCATGTTGTTATGCGTCTTGGAGAGAAAGGGTGTGTAATTCCAAGACATAAAGAACTTGCTGTAGGGACACTGAGAAGTGCTATTCGACAAGCCGGTATCAGCGTGGAAGAATTCGTCCAAGCATATAGAAAATAGATCTACAACTGCAAATCAGCCGTTACACCGGACGAGCCGCTGAACTTTTCATTGGCTTTTTTTATCGTCATCTTCAGGTATGTACGGCCTGCCTGTCTCTTCCAGGTAGGCATACACTTCGCCGGGGGCGAGTACCCGTTCATCACCGGGATACGGAGTGTTGAATCCTTTGGTCACATACCATACGGCACGGTTGACCATTGGCCAGTCGGCGCCGTCCACCTCTTCCCAGTCAAGATCAAGCATGGCCAGAGACCATTGCTTTTGGATGCCGCTGAGTTTTTTGGGTACGGGATTCATAGTGTTGAGCGGAATGCGATTATCCGCTGCCGAAGATGGAGGCCAGCGGTGTGCATAGCCGTCAAGATAAAAGAGTTTTGTCGATATATCAACACCTTGTAGGTCGGGTTAGCAGCTCAACAACTGCACATGTTGGGTTACGCTGTCTTTAGATTCTCCGTCAAGTTGGAGGTAAAGAAAAACTCAGCGTAACCCGACAAGATGTGACGATGTACCACGCTAACCCAACCTACGGTTTTCATAAGAATTTTTTTTTAGATTGACGGCTATGATTATAACAGGACAACGTACCTTCTCAATAAATAGTGATAAAATTCCTGGATCCCCGTTAACTACATTCGGGGATGACGATCGTAATTTGCTGTAACTCCGTTATCTCGGCATGTTATCAGCCGGGATCCATAATGTAAGATACAGCAACTTGTCACTATTTATTGAGAAGGTACAGGACAACCGGTTACGATGAACTGCTGTGCAAATGACATCCTTGTGATAAACAGGAGGACCAGGCTGCAAGCCTGCTCCAGCAAAAAAATATTGTTTCCACGGCATCCTGGAATGTTGTTACGGGGATCCGCTTGTTTCACCATGTTATGGATCCCCGTTTTCATGGGGATAGCGGATTCGGAGACTCTTTACGAATCCATCAGCATTAAGGCTGTAACAAGAAGACAAACAGAGGCAGGAAATCACCACAAACCAGGCGTAAGAGGTCGGAACGGGAAAGGTGTGCCGGATATGACACGGTGGAAAACAACAGATTTTTCATGACGTTCCCTACGACTCAATTACAAGTATCAGGTTCAAGGAGTCTGTTCTCAGCCGATTTTTCGGCACCCCCAAGTCTCATATTCTTTTCTGTTTACATGTACAAAGCTCAACCATTAACAAATTACTGGATCCCCGACAACAGCATTCTGGGATGACGCGGTTTGCAACTCCGTTGTATTATAACCAATCAGAGTGCCGGCCACTACGGTCATTCCCGAAGTCTTTTATCGGGAGATAAGCGCAGACTTCGATCTATTATTTTGTCTTTATAACAGAATATTGTCACCTTGGCTGAGTTTCATATGTAATCAGAAAATATAATGTCCCGAAGGCATACTGAAGCGGAAAATCTCCTTCCATCATCATTGAAAATGGATAATTACCTTTTCAATTTGTACGAGTGGACAAAAAAGGCTACTATGTTTCTTATCCATTCTTTACCATTTAGATCAGGATGCTGTCAGGCCGGGCCGACAACACACGTTGATCGAATCAAATTAACCAACATAATAAAAAGTTGAACATCTATGGGACTCTTTGATTTTTTTAAAAAACCTAAGTGGAAGCATTCCAACAGTACAGTTCGCCTGGCCGCCATTGATGGTATGGGTGTTGATGACATGGAAACTCTCATAGAAATAATTCGTGATGATTCAGATCAGCAGGTACGTCTGGCCGCTCTGGAAAAAGTTGATACCCCCCAATATCTTGAGTTACTTCTGCAGGAAACACTGCCGGAAGAGATGACGGATCCCGTCAGCGGAAAGTTGGAGATTATTCATGCCGATCTGATTATTTCCGGATCCGAAGAATGTGATCCGGAGCAACTGCTTGCCGAAATTAGCCAACCCGATCTGTTGGCCAGGATAGCTGTTGAGGCTGATGCGGTTGATCTTCGCTGCCGGGCGGTTACGGCAATTGACGACCCTGTAATTCTCTGTGAAATCCTGGCGGAACATTGTGGGAAAAAGCCGGCACTGGCTGCAGTTAAAAAAATCAATGACCCGCAGATACTGGCTGAACTTGCTGAAAAGGCTGTTAATAAATCAGCCCGGGCCCTGGCTGCCAAAAAACTGGCTGCCACAGAGGCTGAAGAGATTGAACCCCTGGATATTGCCCCCTCCCCGCAACCTGCAACAGAGGAAGAAACAACTCCAAAGCAGGAGGAGGACCTGGAAAACACGGCCAGGCTTGTTGCCGAACAGGTTCAGAAAATACAACAGCTTTGTGATCAGATAGAAGTTCTGGCAAAAGAGATCGGCGAGGAGTCTGAGAACCGTTTTGCAGAGATAGCAAAAAAATGGACCAATGCCGGACCTGCGCTCAATGACGAAAAATTATCCGACCTGCAAAACCGATATGAAGAGGTCTGCAGCACGTTCCACACGACCCTGAACGGGTTTAAAAACGAAAAGCAGAGGCATGAAGAGTTAACTTCAGCCTGCGACCGGATTGAAAAATTCCTCCAGAAAAATAATCTTGAAAAGGCGGAAGAGCTGCTCAACAGCCAAATCCAGCCCCTGGAGGATATGGCCTGGCAGTGGATAGACAGCAGTGCCCTCATTGCACGGTTCACCGCATGCCGCAAAAAGCTGGCCCGGGGTAAAGAACAACTGGCCGAAAAGACCAGGCTTGAACAGGAAAAACTGCAGGCCCTGACGGAGCTCTGCACGAACATGGAACAACTCGTAGCCGCCTCCGACCGCTATCAGGCGGAAAAACAGGCAAAAAATCTCAACACATCATGGCAGAAATTATATAACAAGGCTGAACAGCAATATAATGAGCTGGCCGATCGCTTTCAAACCGCATCCGATGATTTCTGGAAGAAACAGAAACAGTTTTACAAAGAACAGGAATGGCAACGATGGAACAATAAAACCCGAAAGAAAGAACTCTGCACCCTTGTTGAAGCATTAAAAGACGAGGAAGATATTCATCAGGTGTCTGCTCAACTAAAAGAATATCAGGCTGCCTGGAAGGAGACAGGTCCGGTTGCTAAAAAAGACAGTAATGAGTTATGGGAGCGTTTTAAATCCGCCTGTGATGAAAATTACGCCCGATGCCGGACGTTTTATGCCGAGTTGGATCAAAAACGGCGTGAAAGTCTTGTTATTAAAGAAGGTCTATGCACCCGGGCTGAAGAACATGCGGCCTCAACAAACTGGAAGGAAAGCACGGAGGCCCTGAAAGAACTGCAGAAAGAATGGAAGGAGGCAGGACCGGGGCTGCGAAACAAAGACGAGGCCTTATACAAAAAATTTCGCCGCTCCTGTGATCAGTTTTTTGACCGGCGATCTGTCTTTTATGCTGAAAAAGACGCTGAACGTAAAGAAAATCTGCTGGCCAAAGAAAAACTCTGCGGGGAAGTGGAGGAGTTACTGCAGGAACCCCAACTGGAACACGACCGGATAATCCGTGAACTCCAGAAAAACTGGAAAACGATAGGCCCCGTTCCCAGGGAAAACGACCAGGATATCTGGAAACGTTTTCGTGGTGCCTGTGATTCCTATTATAGCTGGCTTGACGAACAGAGACAGGGAAACCTGCAGCAGAAGATTGCCCTATGCGAACAGGTAGAGGCTCTTCTCCCCGGGAATGAGAGCAGTCTCAGCCGAGATGAAGCTGTGCAGAAAATAGTCGAGTTACAAAAAGAATGGAAAACCATCGGTCCTGTTCCCAGGAAAGAATCCGATGCTGTCTGGAAACGATTTCGCAGCCAGTGTGACAACTTCTTTGCCGCCCGAAAACTGCAGATTGTGGAGGACAGAAAGAAAAGTCTGGAAAACCAGACCCTCAAGGAAAATCTGCTGCAAAAGGCTGGTGAGATTATTCAGCAGCAGGATGCACAGGAGATCAGCGCTCAGCTGCAGGCCCTGGAAGAAGAATGGAAACAGCTCGGACCTGCCCCCGGGGAACAGGAAGAGCTCCTTTGGGATGAATTTCAAGGTATGTGCAAAGCATTTTTTCAGGAAACCGGCCAGGGAAACCAGGTGGACGAGGCCACTCTTGCTGAAAACCTTAAAAAGAAAGAAGAGCTGTGCTTCCAGCTTGAGCGCTTAGCCGGTAATGAACACACCTTTGGTGAAGATGACGAGGAGGGGACGGTTGATCTGGTTGAGCAGTTCAGGATTGCCAGGGAAGCCAACTTTATGCTCTCCGGCAAGACTGAAGATCTGCAGAAAAAGAAAGAAGAGGTACGAAGGATTCAGCAGGACTGGAAGGCCATGGGCCCCACCTGGCAGGATAAGGAACAAATTTTATGGAAACGCTATCGCAGAGCAATTGACCGCTTTTTTACCGAGAACAGCGATTGATGCAATAGTCTCGTTCCAATGCGCCGGTTCAGCACTGTCTGCCGGGGATGATATACCCCGGACTACCGACGAGAAAAATTCTCAGCACTATCTCATTCCGCCTGTTTCACCCTTGACAGTGGTTTTCAAGGATTATATACTCCGTTGTTATTCTCATACATAAATATTACTGGTTTTATATAATGCAGCGCCCGGGAAATACCGGGCGTCAAACTGAAGGAAGGAATATCCGATGAGCAAAATCACAGGTTCACAGGCCATCATAAAATGCCTGCACGAAGAAGGGATTGATACCATTTTTGGTTTTCCGGGCGGGGCAGTCATTGATCTATACGACGAGCTGATGGATTCCGATATTAAACACCTGCTTGTCCGCCACGAGCAGGGTGCAGTTCACGCTGCAGACGGCTATGCCCGTGCGACAGGTAAAGTCGGCGTGGCCCTGCTCACTTCCGGTCCGGGCGCCACCAACGGTGTAACCGGTATTGCTACTGCATACCTGGACTCTATTCCTATAGTTGTCTTTACCGGTCAGGTACCCAGGGCGCTGATCGGCAATGATGCCTTTCAGGAAGTGGATATTGTCGGCATCACCCGTCCCTGCACCAAGCATAACTACCTGGTCAGTGATCCAAACGAATTGGTTTCAACCATTCGCGAGGCCTTTTATGTAGCATCATCCGGTCGTCCCGGACCGGTACTCATTGACCTGCCCAAGGACGTTGTCGCCTCCAAGATGTCTTTTCCGGAAAAGAAAGATATCAAGATGAAGACCTATCAGCCCAACGTTGAACCGCATCCGGGCCAGATTGCCAAGGCATGCAAGGCTATTTTAAAGGCAAAACGACCTGTTCTCTATATCGGCGGCGGGGTTATCCTGTCCAATGCCAACAAGGAGTTGACCGAACTGGCGGAAAAAACACAGACACCGGTAACCATGACCCTTATGGGGCTTGGCGGTTTTCCCGGCACCAACCCGCTGTCCATGGGTATGCTGGGCATGCATGGTTCGTATGCTGCCAATATGATGGTGGCCAAAAGCGACGTGCTGATTGCCGTCGGTGCCCGTTTCGATGACCGGGTTACCGGACGCCTGGATGCCTTTGCTCCCCATGCCAAAATTATTCATGTTGATATCGACCCTACCTCGATCTCCAAAAATGTTGAGGTCGACATTCCCATAGTGGCAGACTGCAAACATGCCCTGCGGGCTATGAACTCCTGGTTTGATGACTCCAAAGATTTCGATGCCGCAGCCATGGCCGAAAAACACCAGCCCTGGCTTAAGCAGGTCAACGAGTGGAATGATAAACATCCTCTCTCCTACCAGGAGGAAGGCGACATTATCAAACCGCAATACGTTATTGAAATGCTCAACAAGCTGACCGGTGGCGATGCCATTATAACCACCGAAGTCGGCCAGAACCAGATGTGGGCAGCACAGTTTTATAAATTCAACGAACCGCGTACCCTGATCACCTCAGGTGGTCTGGGTACCATGGGTTATGGTCTGCCGGCAGCCATCGGTGCCAAGATGGCCTTTCCGGACAAAACAGTTATCGATGTAGCCGGTGACGGATCCATTCAAATGAATATCCAGGAATTAGCCACTGCCAAGCAGTACGGCGCACCGGTCAAGGTGGCAATCCTCAATAACAACTACCTTGGTATGGTTCGCCAGTGGCAGGAACTCTTCTATAACCGCCGCTACTCGGCAACCGTAATGGAAGTTACTCCGGATTTTGTGGCACTTGCTGCGGCATACGGTGCAGTCGGCCTGCGGGCCAAGACCAAGGACGAGGTCGAGCCGGTAATTAAAGAGGCCCTGGCCACGGACAATCTTGTGATTATGGATTTTGCCATCAGTCGCGAAGAAGGTGTCTTCCCGATGGTTCCGGCCGGTAAGGCAACCACGGAAATGCTGCTCGTTTGATCAGCTGAGCTAAAAGTATTCAGGCTGTGGGTTATAAAAACTCAGTTGCCGCTCCGGCGACCTGCAGCCTGACCAAGTTAACCCTTAGGAACTATCGAACAGGACCAGACCAATGAAACATACACTTTCCGTTTTACTCCAGAATAAACCCGGCGCACTTTCCCGGGTGACAGGTCTTTTCAGTGGACGGGGCTTTAATATTGAGAGCCTCTGCGTAGCAGAAACCCTGGACCCCAAGGTTTCCTGCATGACCCTGGTGACCAGTGGCGACGAATCCATCATCGAGCAGATTACCAAACAGCTGCACAAACTGATCGACGTTATCAAGGTGACCGATGTCAGTGAAGGAGAATTTGTTGAGCGCGAAATGGTTCTCATCCGGGTCAAGGCTGAAGCAACAACCCGGGCAGAAGTTCTGCGCGTCATTGACATCTTCCGGGGCAAGGTTGTAGACGTGAGTCCTACCTCCTACTCTGTTGAAATTACCGGACCGGAATCCAAGATCAAGGCAGTGGTTGATATTCTACGGCCCATCGGCATTAAAGAGATCATTCGTACCGGTACCATTGCCATGGCACGGGCACCAAAAAAATAATTGCTTACCCGCCGGTACACAGACAATACGACAGAAGGCATGGCCATCCAGCGATGCCTTCTGTTTTTTATACCTACCTACCGGATGAGCAGAGATGAAAACACCTGAATTTCCCATCGCCCGGGAAGGTTTTCCCTTTATTCTATTCTGCGGCTTTGTCACCCTTATCTGCAGTATTCTGGAATATCAGGTTGCCGCCATTGCCGGGCTGGTACTCACCACATTCGTCACCTGCTTTTTTCGTGATCCATCCCGGACAGCGCCTGACGATGACACAGCCGTTGTCTGTCCGGCAGACGGCAAGGTTATTCTTGTTGACGAAGTCTTTGATGACCGTTTTCTCCAGCAGCAGGTCGTTAAGATTTCCATCTTCATGAATGTCTTTAATGTCCATGTGAACCGGATCCCCTTTCCCGGCACCATAGAACGTATCCTGTTCAAGGCAGGAAAATTCTATTCTGCCGATAAGGACAAGGCAGCCCTGCACAACGAGTACTGCGCCATGATCATTGCAACCCCTTCTGGCGGGCAATATGGTGTTGTCCAGATAGCCGGCCTCATTGCCCGTCGAATAGTCTGCTGGTCGGAAAAAGGAGATCAGGTCACTGCCGGTCAACGATACGGCCTTATCCGTTTCGGTTCCCGGGTCGACCTCTACCTGCCGACCGAAACCAGTGTTGCAGTGACAAAAGGGCAGCAGGTAAAGGCCGGAGAAACCATCCTCGGCCACCTGAGCACCGTAAGCGCTCCATGAAAGAGCTACATTCCGAGGTGTTATCAAGTCAAGAGTGGAGTGAATAAAGCGCTTTCTGAACATCTAACGTACTTATCGTACTGCCGTTCCATTATTCCATTGCAGCTCCTTCCTGTCGCGCATATACTATAGATACTACAGACACCGTAAACAGATTCAGCAAGCGGATCCTTTTGTTGGGGACAACCCAATGGCTTGATTCCCCGGGGGCGGCCCCTGCGGATGATACGAATAAACAGATGTGTCCGGGTGCTGATATCATATTGTCTTTTCATTTTCTGCGAGTAATCCATGGAAACACATCAACCCAATCGATTTTACCTGCTGCCCAGCATGCTGACCTGTACCAGCCTGTTCAGCGGTTTTTATTCCATTGTTGCCTCCATCAACGGCCACTTTTTCCCGGCAGCGATTGCAATCCTGATTGCCGGAGTCTTTGACGGTCTTGACGGCAGGGTTGCCAGGATGACCAACTCCACTTCTAAATTCGGCATGGAGCTTGATTCCCTCTGCGACCTGGTTTCATTCGGCGTGGCCCCTGCCCTGCTTGCCTATCTCTGGGCACTGACGCCATATGGCCGCTATGGCTGGCTGGCGGCTTTTTTATACGTCGCGACCACTGCTCTGCGCCTGGCACGGTTTAATTCCATGGCCGAGGAGACAGATAAAAAACACCATGACTTCATAGGA
Organism: Desulfobulbaceae bacterium; assembly: GCA_015486315.1. GTDB lineage: Bacteria > Desulfobacterota > Desulfobulbia > Desulfobulbales > Desulfobulbaceae > Desulfobulbus_C. The sequence continues at coordinate 3,941 of WFRY01000264.1, read as the reverse complement.
CTGCCCTGCCCGGCGGCAGCCGGTGCCATTGCCACCACCGTGATGTTCTGTCGTTTTCTTGGAGCCACCGAAACCGTCAAGCACCTCTCCATCCTGCTGCTTGTTTACCTGCTCTCCTACCTGATGGTCTCCACCCATCGTTTCCTCAGTTTCAAAAAAACCAAGATACCCCCTGAAAAAAGATTTCAAGTCATTGTCGGCATGATCCTGCTGCTCATCCTGCTGGCCACTGAACCCCCGATTACCCTGTTTGCAGCGGCCCTGATCTATGTGCTGTCCGGTCCGGCTCTGGATTTGTATACATTAGTGATCAATAAAAGACCTAAGGCTGATAAAAAAACAAAAACAGCACCTGAAAAGAAACCACTGCCCTGAAATGGAGAACAGTATAGCCAAATCCTGTACACGGAATTCGGGAGATAACAGACGTGCAGATTTCTGCTCCAACGAAAATTTTGCCACCTCCTGGGTTCCGGTTTATCCGGGTTAGGATATAACAGCAGTGCGCATTACCGGCGGTACAGCGGGAGGGCACCATCTTTTCACCCCGAAATCAGGCAACAGGGCCATACGGCCAACCAGTGACCGGACACGGGAGGCACTGTTCAGCATCCTTGCATCCAGGGTAGCAGGCAGTACGGTACTTGATCTGTATGCGGGCACCGGCTCTCTGGGAATCGAAACGTTAAGCCGTGGTGCAGACCTGGCCGTCTTTGTTGATCAATCCAGGCAGGCCCTTGAGCTCATCCACAGCAACCTGATCCACTGTTTCCCCGCCCCCAGGGCATCTCTGTTCCGCTTCAACCTTACCCGCCCCGATGTCATACAACGACTCAAGAGCAAACTGCCGCCCGAACTGCTCTTTGATATTGTCTTTCTTGACCCGCCCTATGAAAAAAAACTGGCAGAAAAAACCCTGCAGATGGTAGAAGAAGCAGGCATTGTTCGTAATGGCGGCCTGATCATTGTTGAAGAACGAAAGGATGAACAGCTGCCGGAAAACCATGGCTGCCTTGAACTCATTGATCAACGCCGCTATGGTGAAACCGGTCTCTGGCTGTACAGACAAGCAGACAAGTGTACGCCTGCCGCCAACCGATAAATCAACAGACTCATAAATACAGACTGCTCATTTAACAACACATCGCCATGGCCAAAACTCAGTCCGAAAAATCCCTGTCCAACCGGGACACCGCTCCTACTATTGCCATCTATCCCGGCACCTTTGACCCGATTACCAACGGCCATGTCGACATCATCAAGAGGGCATTACGCCTCTTTGACAAGATCGTCATTGCCATTGCCGTCAACTCTCAGAAAACACCTTTATTTTCCATAGAAGAACGAATTGATCTGATTCAAAACTGTTTTGGACCCAATAACCACCGTATTGAAGTCGACACGACCAGCGGACTGATTGTCAACTATGCCGTACAGAAAAAAGCCTGTGCCATAGTCCGTGGCCTGCGGGCTGTTTCCGACTTTGACTATGAATTTCAGCTGGCCCTGATGAACCGGAAACTTGAACGTAAGGTGGAGACGGTTTTCCTGATGACCGGTTTTCGCTGGATCTATATCAGTTCATCCATTATCAAGGATGCAGCCAAACACGGCGGAGATGTGGGAGGTGTGGTTCCGGCCCATGTGCAGGCCGCTCTGAAACTGAAATTCAACACGTAGACAATGGCTGCAGGCAACAATAAAACGAGGAACCGGGACAGTCGTCGTGACTTTCTGGCAAAGGTTACACGTTGGGCGGTTAGCCTGATAAGTATGGCCCTGCTCTACCCCCTGCTCCGTTTTCTCGGCTTTACCATTAAACCTAAACCCCGCTATGTTAAAGTAGCTGCGCCGTTACCGGCAAGCGGCTTCCATACGGAACGGGAGTTTATCCTCTTTGTCGACCATGGAGCAGCCAGGGCCGTTTCCCGGACCTGCACTCATCTCGGTTGCCGGGTCAACTTTCTGGAGGACAAACAGATTATCGAATGTCCGTGCCACCAGAGCCGCTTTACCTCAAAGGGAAAACTGATCTCAGGCCCGGCAAAAAAGGATCTGGCCACCTTTCCAGTCGAGATCCAGAGCGATGAAACCGGTACAACAACCGGTTATATGGTGACGCTTTAATGGAAACCGGAGACCTGGAAGAGACTGCCGGGATTAAAAGCCGCCTGCTCGCCATGCGCTGGGGCGGCCATGCCCTGGTGAGTCTTTACATCTCTGTCCTGTCCGGCATCGTGATCGGCCTGCAGTACAGTGCTCACGAACCTTTTTATTCCACGGCAACCATTGAACTGATCGTCCCGTTTGGTTCTTTCTGGCGTGCCCTGCACTACTACTCCAGCCAGGCTTTTTTTCTGCTCCTGCTCTGCCATCTCATTGCCATAATCTGGAAAAACGACACCGCCTTCAAACGAGCAGCCTGGATACGACTGACCGCCGGTGTACCGGTTGCCCTGCTGCTGCTCTTTACCGGCTATGTCCTGCGCGGTGATGCCACTGGTGAGGCAGCCGGAGCCATTGCCGAACATATCACCCTGGCCATACCGCTGATCGGGGACCCGTTAAACAATATTTTATTTGATATCAGTGCCGGAGGCATGAAAAAGGTATTCGCCAACCACCTGATCGGCCTGATGGTGCTGGGAGGTTTTTGCGTATGGCCGCATCTCAGGCGTTATACCGCTCAGTGGCGCAACCATATCCCCCTGACCCTGATCATCCTGATCTTGTCCGTTGCCCTGACAACCCCTATGGAGCCGGACCGGATAGGACTGCTCCACATTGCCGGGCCCTGGTTTTTTTTAGGGCTGCAGGAGCTGCTCCGCTATATTCCGGCCTTCTGGGCCGGTGTCTTTGTTCCGGCAACCATTATTACCGCACTGCTTCTGCTGCCCTTTAAAGGAAAAAACCGCCGTCGCTGCCTGTGGTTCATCCTCTTCTGGCTGGCAGCATATATGGCCCTGACCTATGTCAGTTACAAAAGGGTACAGCCTGAGAATCCGTCCATTCAGGTTACAGCCCCGACCCAGACTCCGATCGGTCCGCTTTCGATTCCCGATAAAATGAAATAAGCTGTGCCACAATGCTCACCCCGATTTCCTGCGGGGTCTGGGCGCCGATAGCAAGACCAACCGGGGTGATGATTCTGGCAAGATCTTCCTCCCCTGCCCCTGCCTGCTGCAAACGGATAAAAAAGGATTCTTTTTTACGCCGGGAACCAAGCAGGCCGATGTACTGGGCAGGCGTTGCCAGGGCCTGCTGCAGAACGGAAAAATCCAGGCTATGGCTGCGGGTGCAGATAAGAAGAAAGGTATTGTTAAACACCGGCAGATTTTCAAAAAATGCATCCGGGCTGCAACAGAGAGTATCAACACCGGTTTCCCCGGCTGGACGATCATCTGCCAGCACAACGCGAAATCCCGCCTGACCGGCAATTCCAGCCACAGCCCTGCCCACATGGCCTGCACCAATGATAACCACCACCGGTCCGCTGCAAAGAGGCTCAAGAAAGACCTGGACAGTACTGCCGCAGACCTCATCGCCATCCTGTTCCGGTTCGATTGTCAGTAAAACCGGTTCAGCTGAGCGCAGAACTTTTTCAGCCCTGTGAATAACCGTACCATCGAGTTTACCGCCCCCCAGGCTGCCCATTGTCTCGGAAGTATCGGTAATCAGCATCTTGCTGCCCACCGGCCTGGCACCAGGCCCGGAGCGCGACACAAGGGTTGCAAGGACACCTGTCCGGCCCTGTTCCAGAAGGTTATAAATTTCTCCGTATATGTCCATAGACAGACCTCGTCAATACTATAATCAGTTTTCCGTTTTATTTCGTAGTAATGGTAAGATAAGAAAAAATTGGACATTAAGCCGGTCTGAGTTGTCAGTTATCAGTTTTCAGTGTGCAGTGATTACAGCCTGTTGTGCTGTTACTGATAACT
>WFRY01000263.1 GCA_015486315.1 Desulfobulbaceae bacterium | reverse complement strand
GTTTTCAGTTATATATCGCAGGAAAAATAAAACGATTTTTGTCGTAGCAGTCATGCATAACAGTCGAAAGCCAGGTTATTGGAAAATGCGCATCAGATAGGAAAATAATCTTTGCGTCCCTTGCGCCTTGCGGTTCTTTTGTCTTTTTAGACTTTGAGCCTTTAGCCTTGAGCTTTGAGCTATTTTCTTTGCGGTTCAGCTTTTGCCTTTTTACACTTTGAGCTTTCAGCTTTCAGCTTTGAGCTTTTTACCGCCCGCTTCGCTCAAGGACGCCAGGAACGCCAAGAAACCTAATGCAAAGCAGAGTGATTCCTTCCCAGTTGGTTCACGCCGACAGGGAAAGCTAAATACCCTTTGCGTCCTTTGCGCCTTCGCGGTTCAGTTATAATTAATGAAAATACGTATCCTTATATTACTTCTGTGCTTCGCTTTTTCTGGTTATGTGATACATCACACCAATACAGTAAAGCCAGTTCCCATCAAAAAGCCTCTCGCTGAATTTCCACGTCAATTAGGTGAATGGAAGGTAGAAAAGATTATCCCCTCTTCTGCCTCAGTGGTCCAGATGCTCGGTGTTACAGATTACATCAACTATGAATTTGTGAATCCTGCCGGTAGGCATATTAATTTTTATGTTGGCTATTATCATGCTGTAGGTGTGGATGGGGCGTATCATTCTCCAAAGAATTGTCTGCCAGGTGGCGGTTGGGGGATTGCTTCAGAAAAGAAAATTACTCTTCCAGTCAGCAATAATGGTACCGCCACCGTGACCGAAATGATTATTCAAAACGGGCCGGAAAAGCAGGTTGTCTTTTACTGGTACCAGAATCGAGGGCGCATTATCGCATCTGAATATTGGGAAAAAATCTATCTTGTACTTGATGCCCTTTTGAAGCACAGGCGGGATGGTGCTTTCGTGCGAATCATGGCCCCTTGCCATAAGGATAGTATTCAAAGCACGGAAAGAGAAATGCAACGTTTTTCAGCCGAGGTATTGGAAGAACTCAGGAGATTTCTGCCCGGCGCTGAAATTTGACTGAGGATACGATAAGTTCAAAATGTCTGTCAATAAAACATTATATCTCGGAATAATTTTTCTGGTACTTCTGACCCTTTATTTTCCAGTCTTGCAAGATCTGTTTGCAGACTGGAACAGCAATGACAATTACTCACACGGCTTTTTTATTCCTTTTATTTCGGCGTATATGGTATGGGAGCTAAGAGATAAATTAAGCCGCATCAATCCCACACCTTCGCAAGCCGGGCTCCTGCTGGTGTTACTTGGTCTCTTAGAGTTGGTACTGGGCTATCTTGGTTCCGAGTTTTTTCTAAAGAGAACCTCTTTAATCCTGGTATTATCAGGCATGGTAATTTTTCTTTTCGGCTTACAGTATTTCAAGGTGCTTGCTGTTCCAATTTTTTATCTCTTCTTCATGATTCCTCTTCCTGCAATTATCTGGAACAAGATAGCATTTCCTCTCCAATTATTCTCCTCAGCCCTTGCAGAACAGGTGGTAAGGTTGCTTGGTTTTTCGATCCTGCGGCATGGAAATGTTTTATATCTGCCGACCACCACGCTTGAGGTTGTTGATGCCTGTTCAGGACTTCGGTCTCTGATGACTATGTTCGCTCTCAGTACCTTTATTGCCTGGCAGACAAAATTTTCGTTATGGAAAAAGTGGGTTTTGTTTCTCGCAGCGATTCCGATTGCAATTATCTCTAATACTATTCGGCTTAGTGCCACAGCAGTAATGGCTTCTTTTTACGGTGAAAGTGTTGCCCAGGGATTTCTGCATGAATTTTCAGGTTTTGTGACCTTTGGGCTTGGCACAGCGATGCTTATTATTTTGAACTTTTTATTACTTAAAATAAAAATTTCAAAGGGTTAAATCGTCCCTCAGCGTCCTTCGCGCCTCAGCGTTTCAGTTTTTGTTTTTAAACTTTGAGCCTTCAGCCTTGAGCTTTGAGCTTCTTCACCGTCCGCTCCGCTCAAGACGCCAAGTCCGCCAAGTAAGACCCTACACCAGGAAGTTATTCCTTCCCAGTCGGTTCACCCCGACAGGGAAAAGTTAAACCCCTTTGCGTCCTTCGCGCCTTCGCGGTTCAGCTTTTTCGGTTCGAATTTGTTAGGTTATAAAATTCACACCATAAATCATGCCCCGCTCCCCCAACATACTGATTACAGTTGACCTGGAAGACTGGTTCCAGGTCGAAAATCTGCGTGGCCATTATCCACATTCATGCTGGGAAGCGTGTGAAGGCCGTATCAAGGCATCAACTAAAGCGTTGCTTCAACTCTTTGAGCGCCACCACATTGCCTGCACTTTTTTTGTTCTGGGCTGGCTTGCTGAACGTTATCCCGAACTTGTTCAGCAAATAGTCTCTCATGGTCATGAAATAGCATCCCATGGTTACAGTCATGAATTATGTACCACACTAACTCCAGAAGCACTCAGGCAAGACCTCCAGAAAAGCAGGCGTTTGCTGCAGGAGCTCACCGGACAGCCAGTCTCAGGCTATCGAGCCCCGAGTTTCTCCGTAACCTCGGACCTTGTCGACCTCCTTGCAGAAACAGGCTATACTTATGATTCAAGTTATAACAGTTTCAGCATGAACAGCCGTTATGGCAGGCTCGAAGGCGCCTGGAACAAGACATCAACTGGTTTCCTTCAGGCTGCCAACGGCCTTGCTGAGATACCGGTAAGTAATCTGGAAATCGCAGGAAAGGTCTTTCCCTGGGGCGGGGGCGGCTACTTTCGACTGTATCCGTTCTTTGTTTTTACAAAAGGTGTCAGATTTATACTGTCGCGGCAAAATTACTACCTGTTTTATTGTCATCCCTGGGAGTTTGATGCAGGCCAGACACGTGTCAAGGGCCTCAGACCGGATTATCGCTTCAGACATTATGTCGGCATCGCTGGCAATCTGAAAAAGCTTGATGTCTTTCTCACCAGATTTGCAGAATGCGATTTCATAACATGCAGTGAATTCATAGCCTCATAGCGTCCTTTGCGCCTTGCGGTTCAGCTTTATTTTTTGAACCGCCCTTTTCGCTCAAGACGCCAAGCAAAACCTAACGCGGAGTAAGTGATTCCTTCCCTGTCGGTTACCCCGACAGGGAAAGCAAAATAACCTTTGCGTACTTCGCGTTCTTAGCGGTTCAATTTTTGTTGTTTGGATTTTGAGTTTTCAGCCTTGAGCTTTTTCCTTTGCGGTTCAGTTTTTATTTCATCGGGAGTATTGTATGGTCTACAGATTGTCATTTATCTTTGTTTTTATGTTGTTAGTTGTGGCTGCATGTACTGCTAATGAAGAAAAAACTTCCTATGAGGTGAGACAGGTGAAAACTATAGATTTAACAAAATATCCAGATACTCCTCCAGACTACACTCTGAACCTCTTATTTATCCACCATTCATGTGGTGGACAGTTGATGGCCGATAAAGGGCCGTCTGTTGGTCAAAACTGCATTTATAAGACCCACCCTAATGGTGGCGGGTTGCGCAGGCTTCTTGAAGAGAATAATTACAAGGTCCACGAAGCATCCTATCATTCCATCATCGGCGACAAGACCGACCTCCTGGACTGGCCACCCAAGTTCAGGGATCACATGGATCGCATTCTTAAGACAAAGAACCAGGATGAACTGCTGCCTGACGATGAAAAAAACCAGATAATAATGTTCAAATCCTGCTTCCCCAACAACAACTTTCCTGATGACGCGTCAGTAAAACAGGCACAGGAAGCC
>WFRY01000262.1 GCA_015486315.1 Desulfobulbaceae bacterium | reverse complement strand
GGAAAAGGGCTTATATCGCCCTTTTGGGCAGCAAAAAGGGCCGTTTACGAAGCGGGGCGGGATCACCTGATAGACCCGGTGTCCATTGAAAAGGCAATTACCTCCAGAACCAGGGCCATCATGCCCACTCAGCTCAATGGCCGTACCTGTGATATGGATGCGGTGCGGGAAATTGCTGACAGGCACAATCTGCTGGTTATCGAAGATTCCGCACAGGCACTTGGTTCCAGGTTTAAAGGGCGGCATGCCGGGATCTTCGGGATTGGCGGGTGCATCAGTTTTTACCCTGCCAAGATACTGGGCTGTCTGGGTGATGGTGGCGCCGTGCTGTGCAATGACGACGAGATATACCGAAAGATTATGCTGATGCGCGATCATGGCAGAAATCCTGAGACAGGTGATGTCGATCTCTGGGGAAGAAACAGTCGGCTTGATAATCTGCAGGCGGCCTTTCTCGACATGCAGTTTCAGGAGTATGAGCAGGTAATACAGCGCAGACGGGAGATTGCCGGAATATACCAGGAACGGCTGGCAGGTATTGAACAACTGGTTCTGCCTCCTGCACCTAATAGTGATTCTGATCATTTTGACGTGTTCCAGAACTATGAGATCGAGGCTGAAAAGCGGGATGCATTAAAACAGCATCTTGCTGAGCGTGGTGTGGGCACGTTGATCCAATGGGGCGGCAAGGCTGTGCATCAGTTCAGAAAACTTGGTTTTACACAGTCGCTGCCGTTCACGGAAAACCTGTTTGAAAGAATGCTTATGATTCCGTTGAATATGTCGCTTTCAGATGATGATGTGCATTATGTTTGTGATTGTATAGAGCAATTTTATGATAAGTAGATCATAATGTATTTTAAACTCGCTGGGGAAATAGAATCCGTTGAACTTATTGCGGTTGGAGGGCGTATTCGTGAAATTATGCGCCTTCGGAAGCAATACGGACATGGAAGATGGCGGAAATTAAAGGGCATTGCCTTGGTGCGACTGGAAAATGGTAACCTCCGCCAAGCAGAGATCCACTGGTATGAAGCACATGGCATAGGCAGGAAAAAAATGAAAATTAAAAGATTCCTGGAATGATGGTGACAACAATGGCTAAAGAGAACATTTCCTTTATATTGTGCATTGAAAACAAGGATTGTGATGACCTGGAAAAGGGCAAGGTGTACCGGCAGATAACCGACCATGCCGCAGCAGAAGACGGATATGTTCGGATTGTGGATGAATCCGGTGAAGATTATCTCTATCCCAAGTCGTACTTTGTCGAGATCCAGCTTCCTGAAAGGGCGCAAAAGGTGCTTATCGCGGCCTGTTGAAAGGAATACAACCAAGCGCTCCAGTGGAGCAGGTTGCTCAATAATAGATTTGTAAAATAGCATGAAAAGTATCCAACTGGCAAAAAAAATAAGAATACATGCCCTGAAGATGACCAGTAGAGGGGGGAGTTCTCATGGCGCTGGAGGGCCGCGTTGTTTTTACTTATTCCATTGCCAACTTTTGCACCCTCCGGTGTTTGGAGCAGATACGAAACGATGCCTGTTATCACGGCGCTGACGTTAAAATCGTCTCTATAGGAGGCGGGTTCAGCTACGGCCCCCTGGGCATATCTCATCATGCCACGGAAGACCTGGCCATTATGCGCAGCCTGCCTGATTTGACGGTTGTTTCACCCTGCGGAAAGTGGGAAACCCGCGAGGCTACCGAGGCGCTGGTCGATATGGCAGGCACGTGTTTCCTGCGGCTTGACAAATCTTTTGGAGACGACGGCCCTATTGATGACAAGGAACAGTTTCATTTAGGGCGCGCGCACCTGCTGCGAAAGGGCGGTGACGTCTCCATTTTTGTCACCGGCGGCATCCTGGAAGAAGTGATTAAGGCGGCTGAGAGCCTGGCAGATGATGGGATCTCGGCACAAATCATCAGCGTGCATACATTGAAACCGCTTGACACTGAAATGATACTTGGGGTCTGCCAGGAAACCCCAGCGATGGTAACGGTTGAAGAGCACACCATCTACGGCGGCCTTGGCAGCGCGATTGTGGAGACGCTCATGGATAATGGATGTTTTCCCAGGTCATTTTTGCGAATCGGACTTGAAGCCGGATTTTCATCTATTGTAGGAAGCCAGAAATACCTGAGACAGCAATACGGACTTGATGCGGCTGCGATTTCAAGAAGAATCAAGCAGCTGCCTGGTTGAAGAATGTTTTTCATTCTGCTGCTGTTTACTCTCAATCCATGTTAGCTATTATGAAGATATGAAGAGACTGTTCGACATCATTTTTTCTTTTTCAGGCCTTTTGATCATCTCACCGGTCCTGCTGGTTTTTATGTATCTTATCTGGCGCCAAGACCATCATTCTCCTTTTTACATCGCTCCGCGCGTGGGCAAAAATGGCAAGCTTTTTAACATGGTAAAGTTACGTTCCATGATTGTCGGAGCGGACAAAACCGGTGTTGCCTCGACCTCGGCTGAAGATCAGCGCATTACAGGCGTTGGGAGAATCGTTCGTAGGTACAAACTGGATGAATTGTCCCAATTATGGAATGTGCTGTTGGGGCAAATGAGTTTTGTCGGCCCAAGGCCACAGGTGCAAAAAGATGTTAATTTGTACACGAAAGAAGAACGTCGCCTGTTGGATGTGAAGCCGGGTATTACAGATTTCTCCTCGATAGTCTTTTCAGACGAAGGGGATATCCTGGCTGGATATGAGGATCCTGATTTACGCTATAACCAAATCATACGGCCATGGAAAAGCCGCCTGGGTTTATTGTATGTTGAACATCAAAATATGTTGCTTGATATCAAGCTAATTATTCTAACGATAATTGCCATATTATCACGTCCTTTAGCCCTGAAAGGGGTCTGCAAAATCCTGGCCGGGCTTTTGGAGCCGATGAAAAAATCATAACAGTGGCCAGCCGCAAAAAACCACTTGAACCCTACCCTCCTCCCGGGGGTGATAGCGCTTAGAGGGCAGATGTCGGAAGTCGGAGATCAGAGGTCGGAGGGCATATGGTCTCGCGATGGAAGTTTTTAACATAAGTAACGTGTAGCCAGTCGGAAAAAACAATATATCACGCCAAGCCACAAGTCCGCAAAGAAAACCTTGAGGCCTAATTAGTTGAAATTTATAAACTCTTAGCGTCTTTGTGCCTTCGCGTGAGGCTGGCTTTAAATTGTTTTAACCCATGGCCTGGGGCTATAAGCGATCAGAAGTTTAGGGGACGGAGTTAGTTTATAAACTTATGGATTGTGGTGGTTGCGGAGATGTCAGAGATCAGAGGCCGGAGATCGGAGGTCAGGGGTCAAGTCTTCATTCTTCACAACACATTGAAGGATTAAGCTGGATTCTCACGTTAATTTTTTGAATTAACACCATGGCCGCTTATTCGATCATTAGTGTGGTCTGTGAAGACAGGAGTATAGTGAAGGATTCGCTGAAAAACGTTAAGGAGGTGATAGAAAAATGGTCGAGATAACAGTTAAAGTACCAAAAGATATAAAGGATATTATCGCCGAAACCAGCGAAACAATCTATGTTGAGGCCTTAAAAGAGGTTGCTGTTAAGAGAATGTCTCATACCCAACGGCAACTTGAAGAATTAAAGGAAAAAATTCGCTTTTATGAGAATAAGTATGGAAAATCATACAAAGAATTTGTACCAGATGTTCCAGATAGTATGGAAGGACACGATGATTGGATTGAGTGGACATATTTGATCAGAGCAGCAGAGGCATTGTCAACTAAGATTCAGAAATTGCACCTTCTGGCAGGCAAATGATAGAAGAAAATTTAAGGAAAACGGTAGCAGAATTCACTGAAATTGTTGAGTCTATCGAAGACCTTGAAATTGTGGAAAGAGACGCGGTATCAAAATTAAAGGCAAAGTTAAGACTGTTTGACGGCTCTATGCTCTGGACCAGGGAAGTATGGGTCAAAGGGGCAATGGAGGCTTACAGTTACTATTGGTTAAGAACAGATGAAACTGTAATTATAGGATGGGACAATGCTCCTCATCATCAGAGTGTGAGTACGTTTCCTCATCACAAGCATCTATATGACAGAATTGAGGAATCTCAAGAGAGGGAAATGGGTCAAGTTCTAAATTTCATCAAACAGTTTTTGGAATAACTCGTTGTGGACTGGGGGACCTTCCTAAGAAGTTAACTTTCGGTAGCGGTGCGTAGCGCCTCGTTCGCCTTTGCTGGCCCATGTTTGAAACATAGAGGTCAGAGGGCAAAGTCAGGTAAAGCAGAGATCAGATGTTGGAAGCACGATTTATTCCGGCAGAAAAATTCCACAAGTCGGGACCTGGGCCATGCCGTCATGTGCGTCATGGGGTCGGGCCACGTTAAAGACCTGATATTTTGCCATAATCACACAAAAAATATGCCGGAAAAGGGCTTATATCGCCCTTTTGGGCAGCAAAAAGGGCCGTTTACGAAGCGGGGCGGGATCACCTGATAGACCCGGCGTCCATTGAAAAGGCCATTACGCCCAGGACAAAGGCCATCATGCCCACCCAGCTCAATGGCCGTACCTGTGATATGGATGCGGTGCTGGAAATTGCTGACAGGCACAATCTGTTGATTATCGAAGATTCCGCCCAGGCCCTTGGTTCCAGGTTTAAAGGGCGGCATGCCGGGACCTTCGGGGTTGGCGGGTGCATCAGTTTTTACCCTGCCAAGATTTTAGGCTGTCTGGGTGATGGCGGCGCCGTGTTGTGCAATGACGAAAAAATATACCGAAATATTATGCTGATGCGCGATCATGGCAGAAATCCTGAGACAGGTGATGTCGATCTCTGGGGAAGAAACAGTCGGCTTGATAATCTGC
>WFRY01000261.1 GCA_015486315.1 Desulfobulbaceae bacterium | reverse complement strand
GAAAAGATTTGCCGTCAATAGCCGCCTCAACTACTTTCTGAGCCTGTTCACAGGACGCACATCCCGGCCCGCATACTTTGATTTCCATGGATATTCTCCTTGCAATTTTTTCAGTAGGAGCAGTCTCCTACGCGTATTTAATCAGATAATCAGGTTAAACAAAAAACCGGTAAACAGAATTCCCGAACCGACCACGGCAATAAAAACGCCGATCAATTTTGGTTTAAGCACCTTGCGCAAAATGACCATCTCCGGCAGAGACAGGGCGATAACGCTCATCATAAAGGCCAGCACAGTGCCGAGTGCGGCTCCCTTTCCGAGCAGCGCTTCCACCACCGGCACAATTCCTGCCGCGTTGGAGTACATGGGGATGCCGACGACCACCGCTGCCGGAACCGACCACCAGGCATCCTTACCCATGATCGAAGCCATGAGGCTCTCAGGAACGTAGCCGTGAATGAGAGCACCTACACCGATACCGGCGATAACATAGATCCAGACCTTGCCCACGATATCGCGAACCGCCTCTTTGCCGCGCTGGACACGATCCGCCGAGGTCAATTTTTCTTCCATGACCACTGCCTCACCGGCCCGGAGTTCCTGAACCCAGTCCTCTATCCAGTGTTCGAGATGAAAGCGGCCGATCACCCAGCCTGCCACCATGGCAATCAGCAGGCCGGTGGTCAGGTAAATGGCGGCTACCTTCCAGCCCAGCAACCCATAGAGCAGAACCAGGGCAATCTCGTTGACCATGGGGGCGGCAATGAGAAAGGAAAAGGTAACGCCGAGGGGAATACCCGCCTGGACAAAGCCGAGAAACAACGGAACAGCGGAGCAGGAACAGAACGGGGTAACAATACCCAGCAGGGCCGCCATAACATTACCCGCAGATTCCCGTTTTCCCGCAAGATACCTGCGGGTACGTTCCTGGGTGAAAAAGGAACGGATCATGCCGACCACAAAAACGATCAGAGTCAGCAGCATCATCACCTTGGGGCTGTCATAGACAAAAAACTGGATCGCCTCGCCAAGATGGCTGCCTTTTTCTACAGCGAGCAGATCGTAGGCAAAATAATAGGAAAAGGGCTCCAACTGTTTATAGATCACATACCAGAGCGTAAGCCCCAGCAGGCCGATAAGTATGGAAAGGGGTCTGTTCAGCTGTTTTGTTTCAGGTTCAGGCGCCTGGCAGGATGGCTTGTCGCTGCAGCCGCATTGTATGGGTTTTAAGGGTTCCATGCTGTTGCTCTTTTATTTATACCTATTCAGGTAGGTTTGGAAAACTGGCCCGACCACTGCCTGTAACTGATCAGGAGTGTTCCTGAACAGTTCTTTTTATTTTTTTCGTGTATGACAATCACGCAATACTGCTGCCTCCGGCAGGGCCTTGCGTAAACGCTCAAGTTCTTCGTCATTATCCAGCCAGTTACGCAGTTCAGCCAGCATGGTTTTCGCGTAGATCGTGTCACTGTCGTCCGCAAGACTGTAGAGAATCCAGGTACCCTGTCGTCTGCGGTCAACAAGTCCTGCGTCCTCAAGCAGCTTCATATGCTTGGAGACCGTGGACTGGGCCAGTCCCAGCACCTTCTGGATTTCACACACGCAGAGTTCGCCTTGCTCGAGCAGTTTAAGAACCCTGACCCTGTTCGGATCGGACAGGGCTTTCATAACGCGAATAAATGTTTTCATGATAACCTTTTTGTTATTCATATATCGTCACCTGTCGATAAATAAACGCCTATGCTTTATTTGTCAATTGTTTTTTTAGCATTGCCGGGCAGCTGCTTCACAAAATCCCTGATTTCATCACGCACCCGTCTATAATAAACCATTGCCTCCTCCTCATTTGCCGCCCCTGCTGCCAGCCGGGGCGGATCATCAAATCTCCTGTGGATGATCCTGGCCTTACCGGGAAAAATCGGGCAGGACTCATGGGCATTATCGCAGACCGTGATGACGGAGTCAAAATCCTGCTCTTCCAGATCAGCAATCAGCTTTGAGGTCTGCCCGGAAATATCCACCCCCGCCTCTGCCATGGCCTTGACGGCGAGGGGATTTAAACCGTGCTGTTCAATACCTGCCGACCAGGCATCAATGCTGTCACCCTTCAGATAGCAGGCCCAGCCTTCAGCCATCTGGCTGCGACAGGAGTTTCCGGTACAGAGAAAAAGAATTTTTGTTTTCATTACAGTATTCCGGTTCTGTTGGTAAGTTGTTGATTTATGGGGTCTAATCAATATTTTCCCTTGAGTATTTCAGCATGTATATCCCAATAAAAGCTGTTTTTCAGTCTTGGAAGATCTTTTTCACCCTCAAAAAGCGATCTGTAAGGGACTTGCCATTCATTTTCCGCTGCAACTGAGAACCGCTTTAATTGTTTTGAACAGGATGATGATATCCAGGAACAGCGACCAGTTGTCAATGTACTCCAGATCCAGCCGCATCCAGGTTTCAAAATCGATGTTGTTGCGACCACTGACCTGCCAGATGCAGGTGATACCTGGTTTCATGGACAGTCGGCGGCGCTGCCAGGGCTTATACTTCTGTACTTCATCCGGGAGAGGGGGGCGGGGGCCGACCAGGCTCATCTGTCCGGCCAGAACATTGATTAACTGGGGGAGTTCATCCAGGCTGGTCTTGCGGAGGAATTTCCCGATTGGTGTTATACGTGGATCATGGGTAATCTTAAAAACCGGACCAGATACTTCATTGATATCATGGAGTTGTTCTTTTAACTGTTCTGCATTGGCAACCATGGTGCGAAACTTTATCACCTTGAATGTACGTCCATACAGTCCGCAGCGATCCTGGGT
>WFRY01000260.1 GCA_015486315.1 Desulfobulbaceae bacterium | reverse complement strand
CTCATGAAGGGCATTCGTCGCAAACAGATAAACCCGTCAAGGGAGCAACCGCACAAAACGCCATATCCTTCCGGGAGAAAATAACGGCCCGGCTCCTCGTGCATAAGGCTGTTATCAGTATTGTTCCGAACAGGAATTCAGCCGAGGTCTTTCTTCGGAAGGGAGATATTCAGGCAAGTCTGCGCAACGGGTCTGTGCGGGTGAAGATGGCTTTTGCTTCAGACAGCGAGAAGGGAACAATAACTGCTGCGGGTTTTATTAATCTTCCCGCGCATGGCGGGGCGATTCTTGATTCCCTCATCACAGAGATCAAGGTACATGCCGCAGATGTGCGGATAGATCCTTTGTTCTCTCTACTGCCCAATAATGAGAAGTTCCCTGTCGTCCGGGGCCGCCTGTCTTCGGAACTGCTGGTCAAGGCAACCGGCATAGATACTCTTCAGGTAAGCGGGACGGGCATGCTGGACGGTCTTGAGGTATCCGGAGATTTTGCGGGAGAGCATCAAGCAGCAGCGTTGAAGCGGATTGATTGTGCTGTTGCTTTGCGCAACGATACGGACGGGGGCTGGAAGTTATCCGAGCTGCGGCTTTCATCTGATTCGGGAATGGTGGAGCTGACCGGTACTTTCAGGGACGATCTGTTCATGCTCAATGCTGCGGGCAGGATTGATGTTGCCATATTTTCAGAGCGATTGCCCCCTCTGCTGGCTGTTCGTCCTGATATCAGCCTGCGCAGCGGGGACGTGGATTTTATGCTTGATCTGCATCGGGATGAAGGGCGGTGGAGCGGCGTTGTAGATGCGGTATTAGATAATCTTGGCGGCATGCGGCGAGGCCAGCCCTTTGTCTGGAACAATCCCATACATTTCAATTTTGACGGTTCTCTGAAAGATGGGAACCCGGAGATTAGGAAAATTTTTGTGAGGTCGCCGTTTTTCAATATGTGGGGGCAGGGTGATATCAGGGATGTTTTTCTGGAAGCAGATGCTGATTTTTCCCGTGCTTTTGAGGAGATCGGTAAAATCTTTCTGTTGGACGGCTGGGACGCGGACGGTCAGATGCATTGGAGTATTGCATCAAAAGAAGACGGTGTTGATAGATATCTTGTCAGCACCAGGATGAAGATTGTTGACTTCAGCCTTTCTCAATGGGGAAAATCTGTCATCCCTGCGCATACGCTGACTGCCAGGGGCAGTCTGGAAACACCTGCCGGGATTCCGGTCAACAGGGCTGATGGCATGGAGCTGTTTTTTACCCTGTCTTCCTGGCTTGGCAGTATGCACGCTGATTGTCATTCCATATACCGTCAAGACGGGAATCTCTCAGCTCTGTATCAAGTGTGGAGTGAACTTCATCTTGGCAGGCTGACCGATCTGCTGCATACTCTTGAACTGCTGCATCGGGATACTACCATTACCGGAATCATGAGCAGCAGATCTTCCGGGTATATTGAGGGTTCCCGGTTGATGGCGCGTGAGTTTGACGGGCTGATTCGAGATCTCCTGGTGCATGACCGGGGCAGGAGCTTTGCCGATCACGCTCTGCGTATATATACGAAAAATACGAAAAAATCCATGGTTGACGATAATGCCGATAAGGGTAAGCTTCCCCTGGAAGTTGCCGATAACAGCAGAACCTTTTTTGCCCATGGTGCCGGCTGCAGTATGGTGGACGGTTCCCGGCATCGTCTTGAGCTGCGTGATCTGGCACTGACTGCGTCAACAGCTGATTTGAATATACAGAGGCTTGCTGTTGCCAACTGGTATCATCTGCCTGCAGCATTGTCGTTACAGGCAGATGGCTGGGCGGATTTCAGCCGCCTGGCACCATTGTTGCGGCAATATGGCATATTGATTCCTGAACAGATATTGACCGGCAATGGTTTTTTTACCGTTGACCTCGGGAAGGGGCGATAGGCTGCAGGTTATTTTTTTAAGGAGGAAATCATGAGTAAAAAAATTGTTATTGTTGGTGGAGTGGCGGCCGGACCCAAGGCCGCCTGTCATTTAAAACGCTTACAACCGGGCTGGGACATTACCATTGTGGATCAGGACAGTCTGATTTCTTACGGTGGCTGTGGTATTCCTTATTATGTCTGCGGCGATGTTTCCGATGAAGCCGAATTACGGTCTACCAGTTTTCACATGGTTCGCGACGTGAATTTTTTTGAAAATGCCAAAGGAGTTCACGTCCTGACCAGAACCCGGGCCCTTTCCATTGATCGAAAAAACAAGACAGTCAAAGTCGAAAATCTGGACAGCGGAGAACAGCAGGAGTTGAATTATGACCAACTGATGCTGACCACCGGTGCCCGACCGTTTGTCCTGCCCATTGGCGGAACCGATCTCGATGGTGTCTTCACTATTGCCAACCTGCACAAGGCTATTGAGATTAAAAAACGGATTGCTACCGGCAAGGTCGGCAAGGCCGTTGTTATCGGCGGTGGTGCAATAGGAGTGGAGATGGCCGAGGCACTTACCGATCTTTGGGGAGTAGAGACCTCACTTATTGAATTTATGCCTCAACTGCTGCCCCGTATTGTAGATTGGCAGTTTGCCGCCATGCTTAAAACGCATCTTCTGGAAAAAGATGTGGCTGTTTATACCAGTGAGGGAGCCACCGAAATAG
>WFRY01000259.1 GCA_015486315.1 Desulfobulbaceae bacterium | reverse complement strand
TGACCGGTTCTGTACCCAGGAACTGACCACAAAACGCAGCACCGCACCAACAAACCCCCCGGCCCCGATGATGGATAGTCTAAAGATGGTTTCCATTACTCAAGTTCCTTCGTAACTGTTCAGGAGCACCTCATCTTCGCCCATTTAAGCCTGCTCGAGTAGCACAAGTACGCTTCACAGTCTTAAATGAACAGGTAAGCATAGACTCCGAATCTAAGGCCCTCCTGAACAGTTACAGGATGGTGGTTTTACAAGTTTTCTGCACCCACCTGAATAGTTACGTTCCTTCAATGTCCCATAAGTCCGTCAAGCAGACCGGGCAGTATTTTATCCACCTGCTCCTCAATAACCCTGCCGGCAGCCTTATCCGCTGCCTGGCCGAGAAGATCGGAAATCGCCCGGGACAGAGCAGCGGGATCAAAAATCGCCTGTTCGCTGCTGCCGCGGATGGGGACCTTGAGTGTTGTCCCCTTCAGAACTCTGTATGCCTCTTTGCCCACCAGCCGGTTGGTCACCGGTATTTCCAGCAGATAATCAAGGGAACCGTCAAAGCCGACGGACCCCTCCAGAGTCATCTCGGAATCAGCTGCCAGTATCTGCAGGGGAGTACAACTGATCCGCCCCTGTGCACCATTACAGGTTATTTCACTCTGCTGCAGGGTCAGCGGCTCTTCACCCAGCCCTGCCATCACCAGTATCTCATGCAGAACACCATCTGCTGCCAGCTCGATTTCACCGACGTGCAATACAGTACTGAAATCAGCATCTGCAGCACCCTCAGCAACCAGCGGCCAGGAAAAATGATTCATTTCAGCGCTGATAGTCCCGACCGGCCTGGCCAGCAGCCCGAAAACGGGATTGATGCGTTGCAGGACATCATCAATCAGTGGCCCCTCAAGCTGTACCTTGGTGAGCACCTGTTCCGCCTCGGGTAAGGTGAGCAATGGAGGGGAAAGCGTAAGATCAAGGCGCGGAGAAACCTTGAGTACGCCATTATTTATTTCGGCTGTCACCATTGCCTGCAGGATACCATTTTCCATACTGACCGGCATAACCGGCTTCTGGAGATCTATACCGGAGGTGGAAAGATAATCGGCATTGAACGCTGTTGAAAACTGCATTCTCCGGTAGTTATCCTCCCCGGCAACAGCAAGCGGATAGTGGAGGCTGAATGGTTGCTGCTGCCTGCCCGCAGCCTTGATATCGGTTGCATACAGGTTATTAAGCAGGGGAATCAGCGAGGAAAAATCAGGTGTCATATCACCTTTTAAGGAAAAATAAGGTTCCTTACCGCTCCGCTGCAAGCGTCCCCGGGCCTTAAGGTTCAGGGGAGAGGACTGAAAGGTAAGCTGATCAAAATCAATATCTCCTGTTGCCGGATTCCCCTGGAACCGGCTGCTGCAATGGACCGTTTCATCAGTCAGCAGCATCTTGCCGTCCTGACTGAAAGAGGCCTGTCTGCAGTCAACCTGAACCGACCCTGCATAACTCTTTTCATTATCCGCTGCAAGATCCATAGTAAAGGAGCCGGTACCGTCAACCATCTGCACAGGCGACAGAAAACCATACTGCTGCAGAATCGGCGTCAGTGCTGTAAGATCCGTTTTACCAGCCAGCTTCAGAGACAGACCGGCAGGAAGCTTCTGCAGGTCTTCTACAGCAAGCCGGGCAACATTTATGTCGACCAGGTCCGAGGTAAGTTTCAGATCACGTAAAATAAGGCGGTGTTCAGCCGGGTCAAACATTGTACATCCGCCGCCACCGGTAAAATAAAGGGCTGCACTGTCTGCCAGATCAAGCGCCCGCACTGCCTGAGCCACATCATCATCGACCACAGGAGCCGTGGTAAACAGGTGAATCAAGGAGTCCTGATACATCTTTCCCTGCTGGTACATGATAAAGTCATCGACCCTGCCGTCAAGTTCGCGAACCACCAGTCTGTTATCTTCAACATAGCCTGATGACTGTATATTCGCTGTTCCGGTCAGGGTGGTATCCGGATTCAGCATTTCACCATTATGCAACAGATCCGTCAATCGACCTAACTGGAGAGCGGAGTGAAACTGATACCCGGCGGAGATCAGTCCGTCCTTACGGTAGACGTTATTGACTTCACCATTTACCTTGCCCGGCCAGGAGGAGAAATCAAAGACCAGGTTCATTGCCTCGGACCTGACAAGTGGAAAATGTGCCGGCGTTGTCAGTTGACTGCTGAACGTCAAAGGATTGCTGAGCAGCACCGGCTTTCCCCGGCGGGACAGGGTTAAATCCGCAATATCTACCCTGGAATTGACAAGATACCTTTCATTACCATCTTCTTTCGACTCCAAAGAGAGACGAAGGCTGCCGCCGCAATCCCATCCTAACTGAAAGATCTTGCCGATTTCCTGCCCTGCCAGGCCCAGATCCGCCGTCCCATGCATGGAAAAATCCCTGAGTTCCCCCCTGCCTTCCAGGTCAAGAAAAGGAGCCTTAAGTGTAAGGGCTTCGATCCGGGCTTTCCCATTTTCCATACTGCCGTCAAGATGAAGATTAATCCTGTTGTTCCAGGAAAAGGGAAGCCCCTGCCGGTTGCCGCTGATATTGTCAATCACCGCGCCCACGACCCCGGCAAAACGCTGCTGATCCTGAACAAAATCCAGGGTAATGTCCATACTGCCGTCTTCCACTCTGATATCCGGCTGCACCTTGAACAGATGGGGTAACTGTTCAAAGAGTACGGGCAAATCAAGCTTTCCCCTGCCCTTAACCGTATACGTCCGACCTTCCACACTGCCGGATAAATCCAGGGTACCGAAATCAGAGGCAACCTGCATCCCCGGAAATCGCCAGCCGCTGCCGGCATCGCGCTGCAGATCAAGATCAAGATTAATCTGCTTGAATGAGGGGTGTTCCTCAGCAAAAAAACCGCCTGACATCGTTATATTGCGCAGCATGTTTGTGCCGCTTATCTGGAGATTGCCGCTCCCGGCAGCTTTGATGAGCAGTTCCGAAGAGAGTTCTCCCCGGGTCGCGGGCAAATTAAATTGAGCAGGAACTAAAGCAAGCAAAGGCTCAACTTCCAGGTCCATGATATGAAGATTAATTTCAGAGATAAGGGTATCAAGCAGCCCCCCTCTTCTGACGGGCAGATTGACGAAACCGGAAACCGCGGCAGTTCCTTCGCCCCGGCCGGATTCCAGGTCCATGGAAAAATAAATGGATCCGGTTGTCAGTCGGGCATCAAGGGAACCATTACGGATAATTGACGATGCAGCCTGATTGCCCGGGACGAGCTTGACAACAGCCCCGTCGGCCAGGACTTTAACATTCAGCTTATCCCAGAAAGGTGCGTCATCAGAAGTCGCTGTCAGACTCTTCGGCCGGCCCTGGCCGGTACTGCCGGAAGTGTTGTTCGGTTGGACGGCAGCGGCAGATTTCTTTTGCACAGTTGCAGGAAATGCGGGCAGCATCAGCACAGGATCATGGACGCTGAATGTACCCGGGTTCATCGGGGCGACGATGAGTGCAAGCAACCCATGGCTGCCGCTCAATGCAGGGATATCGACATGCGTTCCCTGTTGAGCATCATCATAGACAATATTTTTGCACTGCAGCTCCTGCTGCCAGCCGATGCTGCAGCTTTGCACGGATATCGTTCCCGGGATCCGCTCGTTCAAGCGGGCAAGAACAAGGGACTGCATCCAGCCGGAAGATAAAAAAACAGGAAGAAGTCCCACCACTGCCGTCACCAGCAGTACTCCTCCTGCAGCAAACAGATTTCTTGTCTTCACCGGGTAAACTCCATGAGCTCAAGCCGTTCCTATCAAGCTGATTTATCCACGATTTCTCTCTTCACACCTTGCCGTGAAACTGCTTACTTGTCAATATGGATCTGCTGTAGTGGAATGAAAAAAATATTCAGACACCCTGAGCAGGCAAGCGCTTCTCACCATAAATAAATCTGATGACATACAACGCTCAGCCATTAACAAATTCCTGGATCCCCGATAACAACACTCGGGGATGACGAGGCTTGCAACTCCGTTATATTATAACCAATCAGAGTGCTGCCCACTACTGTCATCCCGAGGTCCTTTATCGGGAGATAAGCGCAGACTTCGATCTATTATTTTTTCTCTTTATAACAGAATATTGTAACCTTGACTGAAAGTTGGTTGAGGTTCATACGTAATCAGATAAAGAAAAATTTTAACGCCGTCCATTGCTTCTTGCTTTATTTCCCATTTATTCCGGCAAATTAGACAGAAGCAGGCACATATACCCACTTAATAATACGTAGTCTTACGTATTTACAATTCACATCCATGTGATATAATTTTATAATTAAAACTGTTATCAACTGATAGGTATTCAACATATCCTGGACAGAAGTGGAGGGGCAGTCATGTTATATCATCCGGAACTCATAATTTACCTGTGGTTTCTCCCCCTTACCATCTGGATCCTGATTCCCCTGTCCCTCGGTGCTGTTGGACTTTCACTGCATCTGGTACAGCGGCTGCTGTTTTTCACCCGGGAAGATACTGATAAACGACGATCCACCCGGTACAACATTTCTCCTGTCAGGGTAAACGTAACCGATGGAAACCATTTCCATGCCGCAACAATCAATAACATTTCAACACTTGGAATATGCTTGAAAAACCTGCCTAAAAAAATATTCGACAAGGCGGAGAGACTCACGGTCATTATCAATGAAAAAGAACAGAATCATCATACCCTGTATGTTCAGCCTGTCTGGACGACAACAGGCAGCTCGGGCCGGAAACTCGGGGCAAGAATAGAAACAGCCTCTTCACAATGGTTTAATTTCCTGCAAAACAGAACAGATAACAGACAGACCAGCCTGGCCTGACAGAGAAGAAAACTCCTATTATCAACCAGGCACAGGCAGACGCTACTCCTTTCTCGTAAGCGCTTTATACCATCTCCTCATGATGCGGTCTGCAGCTGATCAAGCCGCAAACGGTCCCGGTCATCAAAAAGCTTGCGGGTAAGCAGCCACATGGCACTTATGACACCGAATCCGGTACCGGCGGCAATAAGGAACATTATCAGAATCTGATATTTTACGGCGTCCATGGGCGACGAGCCGCCCAGGATCTGGCCGGTCATCATACCGGGCAGACTGACCAGTCCGGCAGCAGCCATGGAGTTGATGATCGGAATCATACCCGAGCGCATGGCCTGACGGCGTATATCAGCCGTGGCCTCTTTGCCGCTCTCGCCGAGAAGCAACCGCTGTTCCACCAACTGTCTCTGCTGCCATAATGTTTCGGTCATCCTGTCCATGGAAAGGGAGATACCGTTCATGGTATTTCCCAGCAGCATGCCCAGCAGAGGGATGGCATACTGGGGTGTATACCAGGGATCATTGGCAATAATGACAGCCAGGGCAATAAAGGCCACTGAAAATGAGGAGATAAACATGGAACCGGTTCCCAGCAGCCAGCCCTGACTACCACGCAGACGACGATGCTGACGGGCCATGACCTCCCGACCGGCAACCGCCAGCATAACCATGGAAATTGCCACGACAAAATACAAACTGGCATTGGCAAAAAGGATGCGCAGCACCTGACCGATAAGCAGGAGCTGCACCGTGGTCCGCAGGGCGGATACTGCAAGTTGTTTTTCAATGCCCAGCTTCAGATGCCTGCTGAGCAGTCCTAATATAATCAGCAGGCAGGCTGCAATAGTGAGGTCTATTGGAGAAAGTGGTTTAACTCCCATGCCGCTCTCCTCTAATCATCTTCAACGTACCGTTATTATCAAGAAAAAATTCCATATCCGCAACCCGTTCCAGCTGACGGGGATCATGGCTGACCCAGAGCAGCGGCACCTGCTCCTGTCGGCAGTAGTCGACCAGCAGGATTTCAGTTCGATCTATATTTACCGCATCCAGACTTGCGGTTGGTTCATCGAGCAGAAGCGCGCGGGGCCGATTCTGCAGCAGACGAACGATGGCAAGTCGCTGCTTTTCCCCGGTGGACAGCCTGCTCACCTCCCAGTTTAAGACATCAAGAGCAAAACCTAACTGCTGCAGATCTTTTTCTAAAAGCCCGGTGGAAACCTGAAAATGTTCCTCCACCGTATCAAACCACCAGTAGCTCTCTGCCGGTAGCAGGGCCACGGTTTTTCGCCATAGCGGTGCCGGAACCCGGTCACAGATCAAATCACCCAACCTGACCCGACCCTGGTTGGGGTCAAGATCGGCTATTGCCCGCAGAAGCAGGGTCTTCCCGGCACCGGATGCACCATGGAGTCCTGCAATCCGGCCGGGCTCTATCTGAAAGCTGTAAGGCCCCCTGCCATGAAAGACAAGATTTTCCAGCTCAAGTTCATTCATCATACCGGTTCAACAATATATAGAGTCTATAGATTCATGAGGTTTCGACGCCCGATTCAGCAGATCGACGATAAAATCAGCTGCAGCCCGGGCACCGTTTTCTTTTCGGTCTTTGTCCGGGACAAGTCTGCACAGTTCAGAAACAGTATCCAGCCAGCGGCTGCCCTGAAACTGTTCCCGGGGGATCTCCATGGAGACCATCTCCCTGGTAATGAAAGCAGCCAGAGGCGATGATTCGCGAAAACCGGGCCGCTGGATATAGCCGAAGGGAATACCCGCCTGATAGACCTCTGCCAGGGTGGAATAGCCCACTTTGCCGATGACTGCGTCGCATGCCGCCACCAGGTCGGGATGAAAAATACCGCTGTCCGGCGGCAGGAAATGCAGGTTCCCCCGGATAACCGGCTTCTCTCCCGCCAGGCCGGGCAGGATAAAGCACTGCTGCATGGCCGCCATCTGACGAAGCGGCAGTTCCGTACCCGGAATACCTCCCATGGTCACCAGCACCAGGGTATCTGTTTCTGCGGCCTGCAAATGCGCTCGAACAGCTGTACGGCTCTGTCGTCTCTGCCGGGCAATGGGGCTGGTCACCAGGTCGCACGGCAGGGGGCTGCAGACCGGTGCTGCCTGGAGGTGATAATCAGCTTCCCGGTACAGCTGCTGCAGGTAACTGATATGACTGGCAAACCCAGGCCGTTGCCGAACATAGGACTGGTAAATCCAATCCCAGGTGAAATTTTCCACCAGTACGGAAGCCACACCGGCCAGACGGGCCGCAGCAATGCCTAAGGGGGCAATATCGCAAATTACCAGAGTGGTATCCTTGAAAATCGCAGCCACCCTGTCAACCAGGTTTTGCTCAAGAGGATAAAAGCGGTCCAGCGCATCAATGGTTTGACCAAGATCCTCTTCAAGCGAATTACGTTGAACCAGGCCCACATCACAGCTGATGGGATGCAGGGTATAGGGTACTGTCAGGGACTCGGCGAAGAACCACTCCGGGGCCGTACTCACAATGTCAAAACAAACCGGGATTAGCTCCGACAGTGCCTCCATTACAGCGCAGGCCCGGGCTGCATGGCCAAAGCCGTGCGGCGTAATGCAGCAGCCCACCCGTATCATAGAATCAGGACTGCGCCTCTTCATCCTGCCCTAAAATAACTGTAAAGGTCGTTCCCTCCCCTTCCCGGCTCTGTACAGTTATTGAGCCGCCGTGTTTTTCAACAATATTTTTACAGATTGACAGCCCCAGACCGGTTCCACGATTTTTATCAGTGAAAAACGGGGTAAAAATCTGCTCCATTTTATCAGCCGCCATACCGACGCCGCTATCCGATATCTCAAGGGCAACTGTTTTACCATGTGGCAGGGGATAGGTCTTAACGGTGATCGTGCCGCCCGACTCCATGGACTGAATGGCATTAAACACCATATTCAGCAGTACCTGATAGATCTGTTCGCCATCCATGGGGATTTCCGGCAACACCGGGCTGAGTTCCAGCACCAAATCAATTTTTTTATCTGCAAATTCAGGTTTCATGAAAGATGCCATACGCTGCACGAGTTCATTGAGAGAACCATACACAAGTGATGGCTCTTTAGGCCTGGCAAAATCGAGAAACTCCCGTACAATTCCGTCCAGCCTTGTCGTCTCTTCAACAATGATCCCTGCTAACTGCTCATTGCCCGGGGCCACCTTCTTGATGCGTTTGCCGAGAATTTCGGCAGTAGAACGGACAATTCCCAGCGGATTTTTAATCTCATGTGATACGGCGGCAACCATCTTGCCCAGAGTGGCAAGGCGCTGGGACTCGTTGAGCTGTTCTTCCAGTCTGCGCCGCTCCCTGGCTCGTTCTTCCAGAATCCGGTTGGCCCGCACTACAATTGCACTCAACACCCCGAACAACACGCCCATTACCGTCAGGGACCAGAGCATAATCTTGTACTGGAGCGAGATAATGGCCCGCAGGTCCTCGGACAAGTCCTTGACCACCTCGATAACACCCATAATCTCCCCGGTACGATTACTTAAGCCTCGTTCCTGGCGAAAGGGCACATAGGTTTTCAGGGTACAGAAAACCGGCGGAGCTCCGGGCAACAGGTTCAAGAGCGAACCACTGGATATCAGGATGGAACTGTTCTCACCATCCAGTGCCTTCTGGTATTCCATGCCGCCTGCATCCCGTTTCCCGACCAGATCAGGTTCTGTTGAGTAGGAGATTATATTTTCCCTGGAATCAAAAATAGTCACCGATTCGATATTCATGCCCCGGGTAATGTTGCGGACAATGGTATCAAGCCGTTCAAACTGGGTTGCATCCGAGAGGGCAATCCGGCCATAGCGGACAACGGTGGGAAGGACGAACTGAAGAAAGACCTGCCGATTGAGATTCTGGGCAAACAGGCGCGAGTAGCTGTCACTGCGGGCAAGCATGACCTTTTTGGCGTTATTGGACAGACTCCAGGTCAGGATCATGGAGGCGAGCAGAATCACGGACAGGGAGGTATAGGAAAAGTATTTAACCAGAGTAAAAGACTGGTGCCCTTTACTGACAATGCGACGCCGGTTTCTCTTCTTTAAGAACGAAAGATCAGGTAGCTGCAGTTTCACGGCATACTCCGCAGCGACGGCAGACAGCAGTATCACAGGGCTGGGTCGTCCTGCCGGCCAAAGCTTTTTCCAGTTCCCGATGAAGATAGCCATCCGCTATACCATGATCAACAACCTGCCAGCAAAACAGTTCATCGGCAGACCTTGGCCGGACAGCGTACTCCCATGCGTTGAGTCCATGTGCTTTCATTGCCTGTTTAAAGGAACGCTTGCCCGTACCGATGTCAAGCAAAACCGGCGCAATGCGGCGATCAGCCCGTGAAAAAACCGCCTGGGACAGTACCCCTTCGGGCCGATCCACCTTGAGGTGCAGATTGGCAACATGGGCAAGATTCTTTTTCAAGTACTTTATTTTATTCTTTAAAGCTGAAACAGCAAGACGACTGTCCTGCTCCCGGCCCGCTTCCTGCCGGTCAAGTCCGGCAAAAGAGCAGTACTGAAAAGGAGTCCACGGTTTGGGTACAAAACTGTTCACGGACAAGATGATCTCACAGACCCGGCCCCGTTTTCTGCCCACAGGTAGAATCTTCTCTCTGATCTTATGAATCAGGTTGATGAGTTCATCAAGATCCTGCTCGGTTTCTGTAGGCAGGCCAATCATCACATAAAGCTTAAGGGTGTAGATGCCTGCATCCACCAGGGAAACGGCCGCGGTGAGTAGATCGTGCTCAGACAACCCCTTGTTAATCACCTGCCGCAACCGCTGTGAACTGCCGTCCGGGGCAATGGCAACTGATTTCAGGCCTGATTGGGATAACAGGTCAAGCAGGCGCCCGGAAATCCGGTCCGCACGCAGGGAGGAAAAGGAAAGTGAGCAGGAGTGTTCCTGCAGATAACCGGCAATACGGTCCAACGTAGTATCATCCGACATCTCCATCCCCAGCAGGCCGATGCGGTCAACCCCGGATGGTCGTGCCTCAAGACCGGCCAAAACGGCATCAGCCTTCCAGAGCCTGGGAGGCCGGTAGATAAATCCGGCTGCACAGAAACGGCAGCCGCGGCTGCAGCCGCGGCCGAGCTCGGTCATATACATACCGAGCTCGGCATCCGGTGATAACAGTTCGGAGTGGGCGGCCTGATCCGTATCCGCAAGCACAACCTTACGCACCCGCGCAGGCAGTCCCGAGGCAGCGATAATTTCCCGGACCCGTCCATCTGCATCATAGGTAAAGTTATAACTGCCCGGCACATAGCAACCAGCAATGGTCGTACCGATATGCACAAGCAGCTCTTCCCGGTCAGCCGGGTCTGAGAGTTCCGCCATCAGCTGCGGCAGAACAGCTTCCGCCTCACCGATAACCATGAGATCGGCAAAGGCGGCCAGCGGTTCCGGGTTCATGAATACTCCCACCCCGCCAAGGACCACCAGTGGAGATCCGGCGGCAACAGTCCTGCTCCTGGCGGCGGCATATGGTTCTATCCGCCCGGCAACCAGCATTGCAGCCAGTCGGGAAAAATCATGTTCAAAACTTATGGAACCAAATACCAGGGGAAAATCAGACAGAGGGCGGCTGGACTCAAGAGAACGAAACGGTCCCCGCTCCCGGGGATAGACAAATCGCTCACAGACGATATGGTCAAAGGTGTTCAGCAGTCGATAGACAAGCTGAAATCCGAGGTTGGAAACGGCAAGGGGATAGGTATTGGGGTAGAGAAGGGCCACCGGCAGGCGACCTTTCCATTTTTTGAGAACAGTACCTGTCTCAGATTTCAGCAGAGAATGCAAAGATTTGAAGTAACTGCTCAGGGGCACACCATCTGTCCATGATCAGCCCGCCCAGCATACCTGGTGTATAGCTGATCGGGCTGATCATGAACATCTGGCGCACCCCTGAACAGTTACATCCCGTTTTTTAACGACTTTTTCATAACAGGCCTGAGTAGTTACGATTTGAATTTTAATTGGGATCCGAATTTCCCGCATCAGCTTGCTCAGTTCGCCTTTTTCCGGATATAGGCAGGTTCATCCCATTCATCCACGTCGGCCTGATCATCAAAAATAGGGGTCGGCATGCTCCGCAATCCCTTGGGTACCGGGTTGGGCTGGGCAAAACTGACGGCCCGATTTTCTTTGACCGGTGCCGATTCTTCAACCACCTGCAGGGGGGCGGCAGCGGTATCGTCTTTGGAACGTCCGACGACGTCAAGTTCGGAAATGGTCTCGGTTTCCTCAATGCTGGAAATACCTGTGGCAATCACGGTCACCCGCAGTTCCTCACCCATGTTCTCATCAAACAGGGCCCCAATAATGATATTTGCATCTTCATGCGCCTTGTCCTGAATAAGGGCAGATGCCTCCATGAACTCACCCATGGTCAAGGATTGGGTGGCGGAAATATTGATCAGGATACCCCGGGCACCATCAATGCCCACGTCTTCAAGCAACTGGTTGTCGATGGCTCGCTTGGCAGCCTCACTGGCACGATTTTCACCTGCAGCAGAACCGGACCCCATAATGGCCGGACCGACTTCCTTCATAACAGTTTTCAGGTCGGCAAAATCCACATTGATATGGCCGGGCAGATTGATGAGGTCGGTAATGCCCTTAACCGCCTGCAGCAGGACATCATCCACCATCTTCATCATATCCACCAGAGTGGAATTTTTCTGCATCAGGCTGAGCAGCCGATCATTGGGAACGGTGATAATGGTATCGGAATGTTTTTTCAGCTTTTCCCAGCCGGCCTCGGCATTGCGCATCCGCCGTTTAGCTTCAAAATAAAACGGCTTGGTCACAACGGAGACGGTCAGTGCCCCGGCCTCCTTGCAGAGCTTGGAGATTACCGGGGCTGCTCCGGTACCGGTTCCACCACCGAGTCCGGCAGTGACAAACACCATATCAGCGCCCTCAAGTGCCCGCTGCAGATCTTCATAACTTTCCTGGGCGGAATCCTTACCCATTTCAGGATCGGCCCCCGCCCCCATACCTTTGGCAAGGGTGGGACCAAGCTGGATCCGAATATCGGCCCGGGACTTTTCAAGGGCCTGCATATCGGTATTGGCGGCGATAAACTCAACTCCTGCGAGCCGATTCTCCACCATGGTGTTAATGGCATTCCCGCCACCACCACCGACCCCGATAACCTTGATAGCAGCTACAGATTCTTCTTCCGCCATTCTAAACGGCATGGTTTCCCCCTCAAACACTTTGATCCCTGAATGAGCATAGACTTTAGCATTAATAACACTGAGACTAAAGAACTTTTCTCATCTCTCAAATGATATTTTTCATAACGCCTTTCAACTTACCAAAAACGCCGCTACTCTCTTTTGGTCCATGGTGCCCCCCTTCGGCCCCATACAGAACCAGCCCCACACCGGTTGTGCAGCGGGGAGATTCGACATCCGCCACCCTTCCCCCGACGCCCTGGGGAAATCCGATACGAACCGGCATATCAAAAACCTGCTCTGCCATATCAACTATATTGGCCAGCAGGGCAGTACCACCGGTGATCACCATACCGGCATTGATCCGGTTGCGATAACCGGAGGCGCAGATATTTTTATTGACCATCTGGAGGATTTCCTCCATCCGGGCCTCCAGAATTTCAACCATCACCCGCTGGGAGACCTTGCGTGCTTTACGATCTCCCACTGTCGGCACCTCAATGATGTGATTCTCCTTGATCATGGACGAGACAGCGCCGCCGAACTTATACTTCAGCATCTCCGCCTCCTGCAGCGGTGTCCGCAGACCAACAGACAGATCATTGGTCAGGTTGTTACCACCCAGAGCCAGTTCCCAGGTATGCTTGATGGTACCGTTACAGAAAACCGCCAGATCCGCAGTTCCGCCGCCGATATCAAGCAGGGCCACGCCGAGTTCCATCTCATCGCGCCCCAGCACGGTATGGGAAGAGGCGACCGACTCCAGAACAATCTCGGCAACATTCAAACCGGCCCGGTTGCAGCTGGTCACCAGGTTATGGAGCGAGGTCACATCCGCAGTCACGATATGAACATTGGTAACCAGTCGAACTCCTGTCATCCCCAGAGGATTCTGAATACCGGTATGGTCATCAACCATGTACTCCTGGGGAAGGACATGAATAATCTGCTGGTTGTCGGATATCTTGACGGTCTGGGCAGCCTGAATAACGGCATCAATTTCTTTTTGCCGTATCTGCTGATTGTTAATGGCAATAATACCGGGCGAATTAAAACCTTTGATATGGTTGCCGGCAATGCCGACATACACGGTCTCGATATCGCAACCGGCCATATCGGAGGCGCTGTCAATGGCCTGGTGAATAGCCTTTACCGTTGACTCGATATTGACCACCACCCCCTTTTTCATACCCGATGATGCCGACGTCCCCACACCGATAATATCCACCCGGCCGTCATCAAACATCTCGCCGATAACGGCACAGATCTTGGTGGTACCGATATCAAGACCGGCAACCAGCTCTCCGGCTGCCTGCTCTTCTTCTCTATCGAGTTCTTCTGTTACGCTCACTTTTATACGGCTCCACCCTGGCTACAAGGATACGATCCTCAAAATAATCCATCCGAATCTCTTTAATCTCTTCTACTTTTTTCTTACGATACAGCCGCTCAAGCAGCTTGACTAACTGGTAATACCTGGTTTTAACATTATCATAGCCCATATAGATGGGAAAGGGGTTGTCAACAAGATAAACAATGAGCCCTTTTTCCGGGCTGACATGGACCTCGGAAATTGTCTGCAGGGGAACAATCGGATTGCCCCGCGCCGCAAGACGCAGAAATCGAAAGGCATCGGCCGCCGGCCCGGTATCCGGAATTGCAGTCCCCGCCGACATCCCTGATGTCTCAATGCCGGTAATAACCGGAAAATCGAGATCCTGAGAACTGTTCACCTCAGCAAATACTTTACCACGATGGTCTATATAATATAAGATCCGTCCCCTTTCATTCTCAATATTTACCATGGCAAGCGGCCGGTATTCGCGGACCAGAACCTCCAGGGTTGACGGCCAGGTACGTTTGATCCTGACACTTTCTACCCACGGGTGTGAACTGATCCGTTTCCGGGCAAGATCAATATCAAAACTGAGCAGATTTATGCCCTGTTCAATCACGCCAAGGTCCAGGATCTGCTGCTTCTGCGTCATTCGTGTTCCCTGAACAGACACCATTGTCAACCTGAAGATATCAGATCTCTCCAGAAACTGAAGACAATACCAGCCTCCGATACCGACAACAAGGGTGAGCAGAAGAAAAAGGATACCGGTTCTGTACAGGCCTCCCGGCTTTCCCCTGTCCTGTCGGGCAGTGACCGCCACCCGGGGGCGAACCGTCCCCGTTCGACCTCTCCTGCCGGCAAACTCGACAAGAGATGAGCGGAATCTTCGCAGCAGGCCCGGTCTTCCGACCTGGTACTTTGAGTAGTCAGGTTTAAATTTTTTCATTTACCGATCCTCAAAATATCCGTACTTCCGGTTCCAGACGAACAGCAAATCGAGCAAACACCTCTTGCTGCACCAGATGCATGAGATCAATGATATCTGCAGCTGTTGCTCCGCCGGTATTGACAATAAAATTGGCATGTACCGGCGATACCATGGCCTGACCGCAGCCGGTGCCCTTCAGACCGGCAGCCTCTATCAGGCGTCCGGCTGAGTCTCCGGCGGGATTTTTAAAAAACGAACCTGCCGAGGCAACTCCGGCCGGTTGTTTTCCCCGTCTGCGCTCCATATACCCCCTGCAGCGCTTTGCTATCTCCTCTTCAGCATCTTCTGCCAGTATAAAAGCCGCCCGGACAACAACCATCTGCCCAATCTCACCTTCTTTCAGAGAAAGCTGTCGATATGACAGGGTTAAGCCGGATTTTGCTACCAGGCGGGAACAACCGCTTACATCAATACAATCGATCTCCTGCAGCTGTTCACCAATTGCATGTCCCCAGGCCCCGGCATTCATCCGGACAGCACCTCCCACAGACCCGGGGATTCCGGTCATAAACTCAAGACCGCTCAACCCCTGTCTGGTGCACCAGGACAGGAGAGCAGCCATTGAGCAGCCAGCACCTGCTGTAACAACAACCTTACCTGCAGCAGGGGATTCACTCTCTTGCCGTATCCCCTGCAAACTGCCCCGGAGCCTGATGACAACTCCGGGATACCCC
>WFRY01000258.1 GCA_015486315.1 Desulfobulbaceae bacterium | reverse complement strand
GGTTATCATGATTCCGGAACAGCGCATTACGGCGGCAGACGTTTCCCTCTTTCTCAATCCCGGGGCGGCTCACCCTGTTTCCACGCCTCCGGCCACCTACAGCCATCTTGGTTTCAAGGAGGCCCGTAAACAGTTTGAACACGATTACCTCAAAGAAAAACTGGAACAGAACAAGGGAAATGTTTCCCGGACTGCAGAAAAGATCGGCATGGAACGAAGTCACCTCCACAAGAAAGTCAAGGCATTAGGCATCATACTGAAATAATAAAAAAAGTATCAGTCGCGCATCAGACTGCGCCGCTGTATACACTGATACTGATACCTTTTTAAAACACCTCCAAGGAGATTTATTATGGTTTTCCCCGAATACCGTCCCCGCCGCATGCGGCAGAATGAAACCTTTCGTGCCATGATCCGCGAAACCCGTCTTTCTCCCGACCAGATGGTGTACCCACTCTTTGTCATGCCCGGCAAGGGAAAGCGGGAAGAGGTTTCTTCCATGCCCGGCGTTTTTCGAATATCGGTTGACCAGCTCAAAAAAGAGGCGAAATCCTGCCTGGAGGTAGGCGTACGATCAGTAATTCTGTTCGGCCTGCCTGAAAAAAAGGACGCCATGGGATCCGGTGCCCACGCCAGCAACGGTATTGTTCAGCAGGCCATTCAAGAGTTGAAAAATACGGCTCCGGACATGACGGTTATCACGGACGTCTGCCTCTGTGAATACACCGACCATGGTCATTGCGGCTGTCTGGTCGGCCATGAGGTGGACAATGATGCCACTCTGGAGTTGCTGGCCCGTACTGCGCTCTCCCACGCAAAGGCCGGAGTCGATATGGTTGCACCGTCGGACATGATGGATGGAAGGGTAAGTGAGATCCGCAGCGTCCTGGATGAAAACGATTTTCACATGATTCCGATCATGTCCTATGCAGTTAAGTATGCATCCGCCTTTTACGGTCCCTTCCGGGACGCAGCCGACTGCGCTCCCCAGTTCGGCGATCGGCGCAGCTACCAGATGGACCCGGCCAATGCACGCGAGGCCCTGCGGGAGGCCACCCTTGACATGGATGAAGGAGCGGATATTCTGATGGTCAAACCGGCAGTGGCCTACCTGGACATCATCAGCCGACTGCGCGACGAATTCGACCTGCCCATAGCGGCCTACCACGTCAGCGGCGAATACGCGATGATCAAGGCCGCAGCAGAAAAGGGGTGGATTGACGGCGACCGGGTTATGGCTGAAACCCTGCTCTCCATCAGACGGGCCGGGGCGGATATTATTCTGACGTATTTTGCCAAGGACATGGCAAAACTGCTGCAGGGATAAACCGACATGACCGGTCGATTTTTTCGCTCCCAGCCACAACAGACCATGAAAATGGCCGAAGACGACAACGCTTTACGGGCTTTTTCGGGGAAACAGGGAGCAGCCGGACCGGCCCCTCCGTAACTTGAACCAGACAAAGGCTGCGATTACGGCGCCAATGGTATCTGCTGTCACGTCCAGGACCGAGGGCATCCTGTCCGGGACAAAGGACTGATGAAACTCATCGCTGATACCGTACAGAATACAAAAGAGGACGACCAGCAGGGAAACACGCCCTGGATGCTTTTGGTATTCCCGGTCGGGAACGGCAAACAGGACGCTCAATGACAGGACACCATAGGCAATAGCGTGCAGAACCTTGTCCAGATCAGGGACATCGGGCAGGTCAAGACTGTCGCCTGGCTGACTGGAAAGAAAAAAAATAATCCCCATGACCGTAATCATGGGGATTATGCGTAACAACCGTACTCCTCTCACGCGGCTGCGTCGGTCTCATCCGTTCTCACATGAACCTGATCAAGCAGTTCCGGAGAGTAACGCTTCATTATCCTGCGAATGGCACCATTGATCTGCTGGGTAGGTGCGCCTGCAAGCTCTGTTTCCTTTTGATCCTGATAGCTGGTCAACATCAGCTTTCGGTCCTGGAGCGCAAAGGTGTGGCTCCAGTTAATCTCAATAGTTTCAGGATTCTCATCCACCGGCGCATCCAGAGCACGCCCTCCCTCTGCCACTTGAACCGCATCACTGTCTGAAACCTCAAGCACCCAGGCATCACCGTTGTCCTGACTGAAAAAAATAAAGACACCCAGTTCGCGCAGCCGTTCTTTTTTATCAACGGCAGCCCGCTGGATTTTTTCTATTTCAGATAGCAGAGAAACTCTCATCTGCGCCACCGGCGAAGTAACTCCTCCAGCCTGTTCCATGGGCAGACAACAGTGCTTATACTTTTTGCCAGATCCGCAGGGACAGGGCTGATTACGACCGATCTTTGCCATTGTTTTTTCCTTGAAAATTTCAGGTATCGGCTCACAGACTAACTGATACCTTCTACCTGATACATAAGACT
>WFRY01000257.1 GCA_015486315.1 Desulfobulbaceae bacterium | reverse complement strand
GGAATTGCTGGAAAAACTGTTGCGGGATGCGATAAAGGCCCGAACCCGAGATAATGTGGTTCAGGAAATGAAATATGGAGAGAGGTTACTGGAAACCCTGCGCAAGTATCATAACCGGGCCATTGAAACTGCTCAGGTTATCGAAGAACTGATCCAGATGGCCAAGGACTTCCAGGAGGCCATGAAGCGTGAGGAAGAGCTGGGTTTATCGCCAGATGAAATTGCCTTTTATGATGCCCTGGCCAACAATGAGAGTGCGGTACGAAAATTGGGTGACGAGATACTTAAAAAGATTGCCCATGAGCTTACCGAAAAACTCAGGGTCAGCACCACGGTTGACTGGCAGGTGCGCGACAGTGTGCGGGCTAAGATACGCAATATGATCAGAAGGCTACTGAAAAAATATAAATATCCACCGGATAAACGTGCTGAAGCCATTGACCTAGTTCTGCGGCAGGCAGAGAAATTATCTTATGCCTGGACTGCTTGAATTCTGTAGGGCGAAGAAAAAAGGAAGGCACGAAAACGGAATGGAGAGGCTATGGATTGGGAGAATTGTTGGCATTTTTGCAAAACCAGGTTCCGTCAGGAGCAGTGACAACCTATGGGAATTTATCCAGGGTATTTTATGGAGGTACGCACTCTGCACCGGCAATAGTCGCTATGCTGAATGGGGCTGTCAATGCGCAACCTGACAATCGAATATGGACAAACAGAGTAGTAAATAGTCGAGGAGAGATCAAGGTAGCGGGGCAGCTGGAGCAACTGCAGCGCGAAGGTATTTCAATAGGCAACAACGGTCATGTTGATTTCAATCTATCTCCTGCCTTATCGTTTGATGCTCAAACACCAGATCCAGATCCTGCTACACCCACTCCAACACCGCCTATTCCTCGTAGTGGAGATCTCACAGCATTTAGTGTTTTTCAGTTATTGTTAGATCAACAGGGCTACGAAGTAGGTGCAGAACTGCTGGTTATATTGAAAAGTAATAATTATGAAAAAGCTTCATTTGCCAACCTGATAGCCAACCAGGTTCAAAGACGGCTGGCAACTTTTCTCAATCATCGTGATGGTGACCTTTTCACTTTGATCCAACTCGCAGGGAACAACAGTTTACTTAAGGACGATGCTATTGACTTAGCTCATACTTGTCCATGAGTTGTGCCACCTGCATCAGAGAAATCATTCAGATGCTTTTTGGAATGAGGTGGATAAAGTTATGCCGGATTACAGAGAGCGTAAGAACTGGCTGAAAAAGCATGGTGCCGGGTTGGATTTATAATGACGAGAGGCAGCTTCTGTACTTATGCAGCGGTTAATTTATAGGAAACTTTATATGAAATCCGTTGACCCAAATTGTTCTGTATTTTCTTCCATTCAGGCTCAGCATGTGAAGCCACATAAGCATCTTTCTGGTGTTTAAAAATCTTAGATAAACTTTTTATTATCAATACTTCGGCTTTTGTGAGTGGTTCAACATCAGAAGTATCATATTCAAATATTACATCAAACAAATCGGCATAGTTAT
Source organism: Desulfobulbaceae bacterium (assembly GCA_015486315.1). Taxonomy (GTDB): domain Bacteria; phylum Desulfobacterota; class Desulfobulbia; order Desulfobulbales; family Desulfobulbaceae; genus Desulfobulbus_C. Next base: position 14,807 of record WFRY01000257.1, on the reverse strand, counting down.
CCAATTGCGGCCCATGTGGCATAACAGCATATGTGGCACCGGTCATTCCTCGCCCAAGGTCCCTATAGGCTACAGAGTCGGCATACCAACAGTTTTTAGCTCCATACAATCCTCTATCACCGGGAATGAGCAAGCTGTAATCCACATGTTTTTCAAATTCCATATAAACGAGCTTGATTCTTCCAAGTGACAAATCTCTATTGCCCGAATACTCATTGTGTGGATCTTCAGGACATAGGATATCTCTTAAAGCTTTGTCACTTGCAGGTTTTTGTATTATGCCATTTTCCCAGCGCACGATACTCATTTTGGAGCATTGAGCTCTGTCAGCAAGTTGTTGTTGGGACAAGCCAAGCTCTTCTCGATAGTACTTTATCTCTTCGCCGGTCAGCAGGCCAACTTGTTTTCTATAATTCTCAGCAATGGCGAGTTGTGCATCAGCAGTTTGCTCAAGGGTTGATCTGATCAACCCACATTTAGGGCATTGTAAACTTTCAATTTGGTATTTTACTTGTTTGCCACGAAATTCAATCTCTTTGCTGACAATGGCGTTTGACATTTCACCATGACCGGCAGGGCAATTATTTTTTAAATTATCCATGGTTACCCTCCTTTCTGTTTTTATGTAATGAGACGATCACCAAGGTATCGTTGTATAAAGCAAATTTAAAATAGACAGTTATGCCATCAAGAAGTGTTGATTCGGCAACAAAGGCAAAAAGTTCAGCGCCCTGTATCTCAGCTTCATAGGAACGTAAGGGGGGCCTTGTCCCAGCATAATTATCGGGTGTTATCACGTCCAGAAGCTCTTGTGAGATAGAGTTAAATTCCTTTTTAAAAGAATAACCTAACTCAAACGCATCAGCTATAATAACATCCGGCTCAAGAATAGTTACAAATCCCTTCCTGAGTAAGGCGCTTGCGTCTCTTAATTTTTTTGATAGTTCCTTGTGGCTTGGTCTGACTGTCATGTCATTCTAATTAAATGGTAACATTTGTGACCACAAAGTCAATGTATATTGGCAACAAATATTACCCATAGAGAATAAGGATTAAGGATAACATATTGATTCATAATGTATAATTTGATATTTGTCTATAATATGTGAAGCACGTGGAGTACGCCCGGTATGGGGGTGAGCTTATGTGGTTCAAGGCACCTGTAAGTTTTCCAATATCAAGTAAGTAATTTAGTATTAATTACTAGCAGGAGGCACGTTACTGCGAGGTAGGCATGAAGGACTCCGGGGGGTAACCTTGCGAGTTAACGAATAGAAACGTTATATAAGGCCGAGTCTCTGGGTAAGGCAGTACAACAGTCAACAGAGGATACGGTAAATGGCCCGGCTACACAAGGGAAGTTCACGTTCTTATCCGGGGTGCCCTGTTTTCCATGCGACATGATGTCATTTTCAGTGAAACATGAAACAAAGGTTTAGTTTTTTTCCCCAATGGGTGGCTATTTTCTGTATCGATTGGACAAATCAGGACAGGGTGCGCCAAGGGTGCTGATACATGGACAAATATCAGTAATCCAACAAAATAGACCCTTGTAATTTCAAGTAGTTACCTCTTCTCTGGTATTCCCTGCATCGCCACCATTACACATTCCAGTATCATCCGATACTGTCCGAAAAGGCCCGAAATATCGGGCCTTTTTCTTTTTCTTCTCATCATCCCTTGGGGTAAAATCTGGAAATTTAAGTACCGCTTCCAAGGTAAGGAGAAAAATTGTCTTTTGCTGCCTATCCTGATATTTCGCTTGCCGAAGCAAGACAGGGGCGAGAACAGGCACGGTCTTTACTGGCCCATGGGGGTGGATCCCAGCGCCACAAAAAAAGCACAGAAGGTTGCAGATACTTAAGAGCATGGGTTATGCTAAAGAAGAGATGAGTGGTTACGGCTTCAGGAGCATGGCCAAGTACCCTTTTAAATGGACAGGATGGAACCGGGACGCCATTGAACGCCAGCTTGCCCATGCCGAACGTAACAGCGTACGAGCTTCGTATAATTACGCCGAATATCTTCCTGAACGTAGGGGAATGATGCAGCACTGGGCGGATTATCTGGAGCGGCTGATGAACAGGAAGGAAAGTGAAAGTGGAAAGAAATTTGCCGAGGCAATTTCTATTTAATTGATTTCCAGAATCTCCTGAATCGCCGGCAGGCCATATTCCGCTTCGCCTGTTTTTACCACTAAGTTTGGCAAGAATGTAATTTGACCACTGCTGTGGGTATGACCGCATAGGACTGTCATCCGGCGATCTGGAAACGTAGACATAAATTCCCGCAAAACATCACCAACTGCCTTGCAGGAAAAATGAGGCAGCCAGTCATCAGCAGAGATCTCCCCCTCATGCCAGCAGGACTCTTTAAAAGGAGGAACATGGGTTAAGACAATCACATGCTGATAATGCTCCAAGGCTTCGGGTAAAATATTTTCAAAATACGCTGCAGCCTGATCACCGAAACTGTTGAGCAGGGTAAGGCGTCCAATCTCTCCCGCTTTCACAAAATTTTGAATTTGTACATAGTCGTTCAATAACACTCTGGAAGTATCATAATCACCCAATCTGCCGTCAGCCCAACTACCATGACCAATCAGGCAGGTATTACTGCTTATCTTAACCACACCTGATGCCGGTAACCAGTGCAGCCATTTGGACCTGCTGCACAACTCCCTGACCATTCTGCGTACCGATTCGACGGAATCACCGTAATAATCATGGTTGCCCAGGACAAAATAGACAGGGGTCTGGTAAATATCCTCGAAAAGACGAAGATGGAATTCAAGCCTTCGGGCATTGGAAATATCACCTGTCAGAAAAATTCCGTCAAATTCTCGGGCTGCAAGTTCTTCAACAAAACCGCCTGCCTTCTTGTCCCGCAGGAATTCCAGATGGATATCAGTCAACCAGGCGTAGCGTTTTCTCTTCATACCCCTTCACTCATCAGCAGTCTTCAGCGTAAAACAACCGATTCCATACGTTATGACCATCCGTGCCAAATCATTACGAATGCGTTATTGTTTGTTTTCGTATTTTTGTCTACGATAACTCTATCAGGCCACAGCGTACCATGAAACCAACAGAAATCGTAACTGTTCAGCTGCACGCCATCTCGTAGTCGCGGCTTACCTGCGGCGATCAGGTCGCCTCACATAGACGGGCTATATAGTTCGTTGACCTGCTTACCACAATATGAGGCACATCTGAGCAGTTACAATCCACAGGTAATGCCACAATTGTATTCTTACCTGAACAGTCACCAGAAATCAAAAAAAGACAACCATGACTTTTCAAGATTGCATAGATGCATTTTTGCAGGAATTATCCCATTTTGATTATGGACTGTCCAGCATCGACCACATATGGAATATCCTTTTTCCCTATGCGAGAGACAAATGGACTCATATACACATCAACAAGTATAGGCAAGTCTATTTCATCAGCCAGTTTACCGAGTCAAATAGAGATGATACAGGTCTTGAGGTTGAGCCGGGCAAAAGTGTCAAGCCTTTGGCCACCATGAGAACATCCACTTCCCTGAACCTTGATGATGATTCAGTCCTGGCGGCAAACTGGAAACCACTGATTTTTGCTGCCCGCAAGTGGCTGAGAACTGTAAGCCGAGACTGGATTAAAGCCAACAAAAAAGTTCAGTTGGAATACCCCCTGAACCGCCGCTATGGCATTGTTCAGAACAGCTTGATAAAAAACTCCCTGCCCGATATCTATCGTCTGGATAGGGAACTTGGAAAAATGAGGAGCCGAAAACTGGTTCGTCTGGTGGAAGATGGTTTTTTTATGCGGAGTGAGAATACGGAATGCGCCAGCATGACTGCCGGTGACTACTTTTCCTACTGTAAAATTGCCTATCCGGCCGCAAAAAGAAAACGGGAAAAGATTGACAACACGCTATCCGGTCGAGAAATGTATAAACTCTATGCTGATGGCAGGCACGAGGGGTTGCTGGATATTGACGAGACCTCTGAACAGGAGTTTGCAGACTGGCTCGACGGCAGACACCCTAAACGCAGACGCGGGGGCCATCCCTGGGAGATCAAACGTGGTGGCAATACAACCCATATTAATCTCACTGTTCGTCGCCCCTCTTACCATCAGGACAAGAATTTCATCGTTGAGCTCCAGGGTGACTCCATGGGCAGAATGGTTGAAACCATGAGGATGTTCCTGGCAATTCACAAGGCTTCGCTGCCAATCTCCATACACGACCCGGAAGGGGTTCGTAAACGGCTGTTAGGGCAGGACAATATCGGTATTGTTCCCAATTACACCTTTATGCATCGGGCAAGTCAACATTTCAGTAAAGAACAGGATGTTTACGATGTCCTGCATTATGATGACCTGGGACGCTACAAACGAAGGATCACGCCATTTATACGATGGGACCCGTTGCCCATCCTTAAGCCAAGAGATCTCTGAGAGGTGTTGCTGAACTATCCGGAATTCCCGGATAGCTCAAGTCATGCAGACCCCAATGATTTTTTATACTGTTGCCGATAAAAATTATTTGATGGCAATGTCGTTTTCATCGGGCGGGTGATTATTACCGACTTTTGATAACGCCTTCTCAAATTTATCCCTTTTTCCTCTGGCTGCACGTAGCTCCAAGTACTCCTGGGTTCGTAATGCCGCCATTTTTTCCGCAAGAGCCGTTGCAATAAATTGATTGATGGAAATACCTTCCTCTTTTGATATCTCTTTTACTTCTTTATGAAGAAAATTTGGCAGTCGTAAGCTGACAGTACTCATAATAGCCCCCTTGCAGTCAAAAATTCCCAAGGCGTTACGGCTGTGACCCCGAACATTGAGATATTTTTAAAATCTTTTTTATTAAAAGTGATGATGTATCTGCTTTCAGATTTTACGGCCAGCTCAAGAACAAAATCATCTTTTGGGACTTTGAGAAATGGCCTCCACAAGTAATTGATTTTATGATGGTTCGATGCAGAACAAATATAATCTAAAATATCGCTTAGATCTGTGACGTTCAGATTTGTCTGCTTTAAATGTCTCGGGGAAACCGCGTCATATTCCAGGAGTAATGGAACTGAAAGATTTATTTCAAACTCATTTTTTCCGACAAGAGTCAGAAGAAAAAATGAGGCACCTGTATCATTTCTTAACGCAGAAACAAATACGTTTGTATCAATAACGACCTGAACCTTTCTCATGATGGTATTATATGTGCCATTTAATACGATGTCAACTTTGAGTGTTAGCAACAGACAGTCGAATTGACGATAGGCACACAAAAGGCTATTATGTAATCATGAAATATTTTGAATGGAATAATGGAAAAAATGAACTGCTGAAAAAAGAGAGGAACGTCTCTTTTGAGGAGGTGATTCTGGCGATAGAGAAAAACCGGCTTCTTGCAGTTCTTGAACATCCCAATTTGCAGAAATATCCTTCTCAACAAATTTATATCGTGGAAATAGAAGGTTACGCTTATGTTGTTCCATTTGTTGAGACCGAAGAAACGGTTTTCCTGAAAACCATTATTCCCAGCAGAAAGATGGCAAAAATATATCTTACAGGTAATAAAAATGGCAAAAGTGAAACTCGATAAAGAAGAACAGGCCATTCTTGCCTCTGTCGAGGCAGGAGAGTGGCAATCTGTGGAAGACCAGGAAACCCGGAAAAAATCATATCGGGAGGTTGCCAAAGCAACATTTCGTAAAGACAGCCGGGTGAATATCCGTTTGCCCAAAAGAGATGTTACCGCGATCCAGGTCAAGGCCATGGAAGAAGGTATTCCCTATCAAACCATGATGGCCAGTATCCTCCATAAGTATGTAACCGGTCGACTTGTTGATAAACAATCATAGCCGGGCATGGCCCACGGAAATACGGCGTGGGGAACATAGCAAAATATTTCAGCCTGATGAAGTGTAATGCATCCCCGGTAAACACTGAGCATTTCTATTCAGTAGTGCTGGTGATTTGCCGGAGACAAAGGAAAAAAATATGCCGCGTATCTGATTGTGCTGACTTTTTCTATGTCTGGCTCCGGATTCCTCTCCGGAAATGGTATGACGGTTTACCGGAACAACGCTATTTTGAACCGGAACGTACACCTCACAGCATGGAGGCAATTGACAATTCCGTTGAGCACCCGGACGACCGGGAGAAATACGAAAAGTCTCCTTTTATCATTGCCAAACACCTGGAGCAGATTCGCGAACTGGCAGAAGATGATGAACTCCAGGAAAAAGATCCCAATCCATTCTATCGGCCCCAGCCATCAAGTGATTTTTACGGCCAGACCCTTTCCGCCTGTTGGGCGGAAGCTGCCAATCGGCTCAAAGATGGCGGCATTATGGCCTTTACCTTCCATCATAATGAGGACCGAGCCTGGATTGATATTCTCAAGGCGCTTTTTGATGCCGGGTATGTGCTGGTTGCCACCTATCCGATCCGCAGCGATGAAACAAAGGGTGATTCCGGGGCCTTTGGTTCCCGTAAAATCGAATATGACATCATCCATGTCTGCCGTAAACGACTGGAAGAGGTACAACCGGTAAGCTGGGCCCGGATGCGGCGCTGGGTAAAATCCGAGTCGCAACGGTTGAAAGAGTTATTGGAACATACCCATGGCAAGGAATTGCCGGAATCCGACCTGCGGGTCATCCTGCGCGGTAAATCCCTGGAATTCTACAGCCGCCATTATGGCCAGGTCTTTGCCGGGGATGGCCAGTTACTGGATGTCCGGGATGCCTTGTTGGGTATTAACCAACTTCTTGATGATCTCCTGGAAGACACCTCAGAGGCCGGGGGAATGCGGCCACCGGATATTGCTGAACCTGCCAGCCGCCTCTATCTGCGTATTTTCCGCAATAAATCTACCATGGCCCGTGATGAGCTGCATAAAACCTTGCGCGGTACCGGCATTAGCCAGGGAGAGCTTGAGGCCCGTGGCTGGATTCGGGTTGTAGGCAAGGAGGTTCAGGTCATTCCCATCCAGGAACGGTTTGCCTATTTTACCGAACGTGGCCGGAACCGAAAAATCATCAAAACCGATCTTGACCAGACCCGTTTCCTAATCGGCGCAGCACATACCGGCTCAGGGGTAAAAATAGAGACAGAGCTGAATAACCCGAATTTTCGGATCAAGAAATCCGTGGATGAATTGCTGAAATGGTATGCCAAAATGGATGCTACCTGGGAAATCCGACAATATTCCCAGACCGCGCTGCAGCTGGTCGAGCACTGGCGCACCCATAAAGATCGTCCGGGGAAAGAAAGTAAACAACTTAGCCTGTTTGAAATTTTGGAACAGGATGAATAATGGCTCTTGACCCGAAAATGAAATCAACACCCGATATATCGCTTGAAGAATTAAAGGCCATCATGGCTTCAAAAGAGGGGGAAAACCTCGAATTCAAAGAAGCAAAGACCAAATATGATTTTGAAAAACTGGTTAAATATTGTGCGGCTATAGCCAACGAAGGCGGCGGCAAGATTGTTTTTGGAGTAACGGACAAGCGCCCTCGAACCGTTGTCGGTTCCCAGGCATTCAGGCAGCCCGAAAGAACGCGGGCAGCGCTTATCGAACGGTTACACCTCAATGTTGATTTCAGTCTGGTTGCCCATCCTGACGGTCGGGTTCTGATTTTCCACGTTCCTACCCATCCAATCGGCAATCCTGTTCAATACAATGGGATATACTGGCAGAGACAAGGTGACAGCCTGACAACAATGATCGAAGATCGGCTGCGAAGTATTTTTGCTGAAGCCGGGCATGATTTTTCAGCGGACATTTGTCCGGGTGCCACCATGGATGATTTGGATCCTGATGCAATAGAAGACTTTCGTCAGCGTTGGGTACACAAATCAGGCAATCATGGGCTCACCACGCTTTCGCAAAAGCAGTTGCTGAAAGATGTTGAAGCGCTGGTTGACAATAAGTTGACCTATGCGGCTTTGATTCTATTTGGTACCCGAAAGGCCCTTGGTCGCTATCTTGGTCAATCGGAAGTAATTTTTGAATATCGTTCTTCCGCCGCCTCTGGACCGGCCCAGCAGAGAAAGGAGTTCCGCCAGGGATTTTTCGGTTTCTACGATGAATTATGGGAGTTGATTAACCTGCGCAATGACATACAGCATTTTCAATCAGGGCTGTTTGTTCTTGATGTTCCCACGTTTTCTGAAAGAGTTGTCCGGGAAGCTGTTCTCAACGGAGTCAGCCATCGAGACTACCAACTTGGCGGCAGTGTCTTTATCAGGCAGTATCCCAGGCGTTTGGTTATCGAAAGTCCTGGAGGGTTTCCGGTCGGTATTAATGAGCAGAATATTCTTGATCGCCAGTCACCCCGTAACCGGCGCATTGCTGATATCTTTGCCAAATGCGGCCTGGTGGAACGTTCCGGCCAGGGTATGAACTTGATGTATGAACTCTGTATTCAGGAAAGTAAATCAACCCCTGACTTTACCGGTTCTGATCAGTACCAGATCGTGCTGAATCTGGACGGTGAGATCCAGGATCCCCGTTTTCTCCAGTTTCTTGAAAAAGTTGGCCGAGAGACGCTGAAACTCTTCAGCACGGCTGATTTTTTATTGTTGGATCATATCCATAGAGAACGCAAGATTCCTGAGCATCTTAAGAGACGCTTACAGTCACTCGTGGATATGGGGGTTGTGGAGCATTTTGGCCGGGGACGAGGGGTAAAATATGTCCTCAGCCGTCGGTATTATAAAATGGCCGGTGAAAAAGGCACCTACACCCGTAAAAAGGGGCTGGATCGTGAAACCAACAAGGCCTTGCTTCTGAAGCATATTAGAGAAAACGAATCTGAAGGCAGCCGCTTGAAAGAGTTGACCCAAGTACTTCCGGCCCTCTCTTATGACCAGATAAAAAAATTAGTTGCTGAACTCCGAAAAGAGGGAAGAATTTTTAAGACAGGGGCGACAAGGGCAGCACTTTGGTATCCGACAGATTCCGCTCCTATTGGGCCGTTAAAACATAAGTAATACAAATTTTGGCACAATATAGACATGTAACATGTTGATATTTAAGAAATTGAATTGTGCCGTTAAAAAAAGTTAAATGCAAGTCTATCGCAATAATATGACCTAATAAAAAAATAATTAACCACAGAAGGCACGCAAGAAAAAAGACAAATTTTCGTGCCTTTCGTCTATTTCGTGGTTCAAAAAAAGTGGAGTTTCAACAATGGAAACAATATCAAATACAGTCTGGCAACGGAAAGGTTCCTGTGTGGTTTTTGACCAGTTCAGCCTTGGATCGTTTATTGCTGGGGATAATATAATTTCCCTTCGTGAGGCCCTTGGCTGGTTGAAAGGAGTGCCATCTGTACCACCGGTATCTGGACGAACCCTACTGGTTGCAGGTCTTGAAACCATGGTTGAAACCCTGCCGCCTGAGGAGGTGAATGATTTTCTGACTCGTTGTATCCGGCCCCTGTTAATTGAGCTGCAGAATCGCTGGACGGATTGCGCTGTGGTCTTTGGTTTTTCCGCCCATGAAAAGGCTTTTGAAGAGACATCCCTTGACGAGGAAGTGCTTTTTCGGCGTGGCGACAGAAAAAAGGTAAGGCTGTCCGAAGGGCTTTGGGATGGCAGCGCCACCTTGAATATGAAACGCATTGTCCGTGAGGATCAAGATTCCGGGAAAGAAAAAACGGTTGGGTATTATGTTGCTCGTATCTCATAGTCAGCTTGTTCGCAGATCAAGGCCGGTAACGGTAGACTTTGCTGAGGCGTTATGACGGCTGATAAAAAAAATATTCAAAATATCCAACCAGGGTTGAAGGTTCTGCACCCTGAACTTGGGGAAGGTGTTGTCACCGGCTTTGAACCAACTGGCTATATAGCGGTATTTTTCAAAGGTTTTGGGGAACGTCAGGTTCCGGCTGAGACCCTCACTCAGACGCAGGATCGCTTTGATTCCATTGTTGCGGGCTTTGCTTCTGCTACATTTGAACGGGTAGAGAAAATATGGCTGTCTCTGGAAGCGGAAGAGATTCCGCTCATGGAAAGCGCTGCCACCCTGACTTCGGCAAAGGTAGATCTCCTGCCGCACCAGGTGGTTCTTGTCCACAGGGTTACTAATGCCCGACCCAAAAGATTTTTGATTGCCGATGAGGTAGGTCTTGGCAAAACCATTGAGACCGCCCTTATTCTGCGGGAACTTGCATCCCGGGGTGAACTGCAACGGGCCATGATGGTGGTTCCTGCCGGGCTGGTGGAAAACTGGCGCAGTGAGCTGAATGAACTTTTCAACCTTGATTTTGAGGTGTTCGGCAGTGAAGGCGATGTCACTGACCGCAAATCCAATGCCTTTGCCAAGCATAACCGCTTAATTGTTTCTGTTGATACTCTGAAACGTCCCAGCCGGGTAAAAAAGTTGCTTGCTGCTCCCCCATGGGATCTTGTGGTGTTTGATGAAGCCCACCATTTAAGCGTCTATAAAAACGGCAACCGGGTCAAAAAAACAGAGAATTTCAAGTTAGCCGAGGCCCTGCGCAATCATTGTCGGGATCTGTTGCTCCTGTCGGCTACTCCACATCAGGGTGATCATTTTCGTTTCTGGATGTTGATCCACCTGCTCAGCCCGGAATTGTTTGAAAGTGATCAGGATATGGTTGATAACCGGCATCGTTTGAATGCCGTGGTTATCCGTCGAACAAAGGCCGATGCCTGTGCCCAGGACGGCAGTCCGCTTTTTACCCGGAGGATGGTTTATACTGAAGGGTTCAATCTTTCTGAAGCTGAAAAAGAGTTTTACGATGCCCTGCTTGATTATCTTCGTGAGGGATACAATCTGGCAGCTCAGCAGGGTGGCAAGGGCCGGGCTTTGGGTTTTGTCATGACCATTTTCCAGAAGATTGCCGCTTCCAGTTTTGCCGCCATCCGCTCTACGCTGAGCCGACGCCTGCTGATGCTGACAATTCAGGAGGCCATTGAGAGGGATGAGCTGTTGGATGTGGATGGGCGAAATCAGGTCTTGGAAGAGGCTCGGCAACTCATTCATCAGATATACAATCTTCCCTATGATTCCGTTGGCAATGCGCAGACTGACCAGATTCTGGCTGATGCAAAATTTCAGCTTCTGAAAAAGCGTAAAGAAGCCCTGTCGTTTGTAAAAACGGCTGAAAGCTATTCCGACAGCGAACTGGCTTCGGCCAGTGGAGAAGAGTCTGCAGCCTTGCCGGTTTCTTTGACCATGCCGGAGGAGCGGTCAAGGATCCAGGAACTCCTTGAATCCTTTCCCAATGTGATAGAGACCAAGACTGCTGTTTTGATCAATGCTCTCAGGCAGATTTGGCAGCAGGATCCGGATGAAAAGGTGGTGATCTTTGCCACCTATCTCGGCACCGTTGAGGCCATAAAATATTATTGAAATGAGGCCTTTCTCAGGAAAGGCGTAGATGTCCTGAAAGGTGGTGACCATGGGGCAAAAACGGCTGCGCAAAGACGCTTTCGGCGCAAGGACGGCCCTCAGGTTTTGGTTTGCACAGCTGCCGGTCGTGAGGGAATCAACCTGCAATTTGCCCGAATTCTTTTTAACTATGATTTGCCATGGAATCCCATGGATCTCGAACAACGGATAGGCCGTATTCATCGATATGGACAGCAGTCTACTGCCCAGGTCTATAATCTCGTTGCAGCTGATACCATTGAAGGAAAGATTTTTCTCCTGCTGGAGGAAAAGCTGCATGACATTGCCCATGCCCTTGGCAAGGTGGATGAGCAGGGCCAGGTTGCTGAAGATCTTCGTGCCCAGGTACTTGGGCAACTCAGTAATTCACTGAGCTATGATCGTCTTTATCAGGATGCGCTCGGTGATCCCACTCTTACAAGAACCCGTGAAGAGCTTGAGGTTGCCATGACCAATGCCAGCATGGCCCGCCAAGTTGTCTTTGAGCTTTTTCAGGATCTGGATCGCTTTAACCTTGGTGACTATAAAAAATATGATGATGAAGGCCGTGGCATGCAGCGTCTTGTGGCTTTTGCTGCAAGGGCTGTACGATTGAATGCCGGGCACCTTGTTCAGATTGACGCAACAAAATGGATGCTGCGTCAGGAAGGTAGGATTCCCATAGAGTTTACATCTGATCGTGACCGGGCTTTAGAGGAGGAAAAGCTGGAATTGCTTGGGCTGGAGCATCCGATAATCCATACTCATCTGCAGAAATTTCTTGATCTTGACACCCCTGATCGGTCTGTGTTTGGTGTCATTGAAGGGATTTCCGGCAATGGCGCGCTAATGGTGTGGAAAATTAATACCCAGGCAAAAGATGGCCTGGCAAATCATCATATTGTCCCTATTGGCATGACCCAGGATGGAGATCGTGCCCCATGGCTTGAAAAATTAGGAGACAAAATTCTGGGCATGGCAGATTACGGATCTATGCACGCTGATTATTGGCAAAAGACTGTTACCCAGCATAAGCAGAAGGTCCAGGAGCTTCTCCATCGAGAGTTGCTTTACTCCGGAATTATCAGTGAAGAAATGTCCTATTCGGCAACTCTTCTTGCCGTCTTCGGTATTGAGAGCTGAGGTTTGCCAATGCCATGGACATCGTTATCTTGATTTTTGGATCTCACGGTTTGATAGGAAAAAGTCTATGTAAAACGACTGTGTCGTAGCAGCTACGGCAACGGATGAAAATGGTCGGAGCGGGAATAATCTCTGAACCTGGGAGGGCTTGTTGGTGAGTGGTAAGATAAAGAAAATTGACTCAATAAAAAATATGGCGGTTTTTCAGGACTTTCACTGGGAATCAGCTGTCATAGGTGAAGGCAACAATGTCGTTGAGTTTAAAAAGATCAACATCTTTTACGGCCGCAACTATTCGGGGAAAACCACTCTTTCTAGAATTTTCAGAGCAATGAAAACCGGCTCCATTTCAGATAAGTATGATGCTCCTGAATTCCAGTTGAGTTTTGATGGTGGGATTACCGTTACGCAGAATTCACTAACTGGCCATGGACAGATTGTTCGTGTTTTCAATGAGGATTTTGTTAAGGAGAATCTGCGTTTCACCAAACGGCGAAATTACTACCTGTTGAGGACGGCTTACTGCCCGGAACCGCACAGGGCCGGAACATTCAGACGGGAAATGGCAAGATATCTCCAGTCCCAAAAAGGCTAAGGCCGCCCCGAAGGACGGCCTCGATTGCTCCTTTTACACATGGTAAATGAGTCTATATTTAATATCGTCATTTGCCGGAAATAAGTCAAGGTTTTTTCAAATCCGAAAATCTGCTTGCACTTCATAACAATCTCCCCAAAAGATGCGCTCTACCCGAAAAAGGTGAAAAAATGGTATGCGAATCAGCCCCTGCCGCCTCTTCACGCAGACGGTAATCTTGATTTACTCCGGGAAGACAATTCTCCCCTGACGGCCCTGTTTGCTTCCCGTACCTGTCCCGGTTCGCTTCTGCTGCCCGCCCTGGATACAGCCGTCTTATTCAGAGACAACGAACAGATCGTTATCAGCGGCTTCCATTCTCCCCTGGAGCAGGAATGTCTGCAGATTCTCCTGCGCGGCAGCCAGCCCCTCATCGTCTGTCCGGCCAGATCCATCCACAGCATGAGGGTACCCGGCTGGTGGAAACAGGCCATGGAGAAAAAGCGGCTCCTTGTTCTTTCAAAATTTCCCAGGGAAAAACAAAGAACCAGCAAAGCCCTTGCCCGGGAACGCAACCAACTGGTCGCTGCCCTGGCCGATACAGTGCTCATCATCCACGCATCACCGGCTGGCCAGATCAGTAGCCTTGCCGCCAATGCAATAAAACACGACAAAAAGGTATTTGCACTGGATGCCAAGGAAAACAACCATCTGTTTCGACAGGGGGCATTGCCGTGGATTGTCGGGGAGGGAGCATAAGTTGAAGAACAGGACAGTAATAAAGAAATTGTTAGTGGACGATGAAAAGCGTAATCTGCAAATTCCTAACGATGTGGTTCATGCCGTTCGTGCGGGCAGATCACCCCTGCTCCTCATGGAGCGTACAGCTCATCTCCAAAAAATGGAGGAAAAACTGGAGTCGAAGATTACAAACATAATCGTTCTCAAAGGAGGCATGGGAAAGAGGCAACGTGAAGACATTACGGCGAGGATCAAAGCAATTCCAGCCGGTGAAGAACGAGTAATAATCGCGACTGGTCGCTACATTGGGGAAGGATTTGATGATTCTCGGCTGGACACTCTTTTTGTGACCATGCCTATTTTATGGAAAGGCATCTTGCAGCAATATGCCGGTCGACTGCACAGAAATTATGACTCGAAAAAAGAAGTACTGATTTATGATTATGTTGATGAACAAATCCCGATGCTTCAAAAGATGTATAAGAAAAGATTGCTAGGTTACAAGGCCATCGGCTACGAAGTAAAAGAAAAATTGTAATTGAACGGTTTTTTGAACGCTATCGTTTTTCCAGGATGTTGCGTTGAAGTTTCAATCAGCGTCAAAACGTGATTGTAGTTGAGGCAACTTGGTTCGGCCATTATGAGCCATATGTCCCGCATCCATTGGCTTCGTCCCATCTGCTCCATGATGACAGATAGGCCTGGACCAGCAGGAAATGTTGAAAGAATCCTGCTGGCTGCCGTTTCAGGTTAATGTGCTGCAACCAGTGAAAAATTCATTCTGATTATGTACAATGATCAACCGGTAAAAATATTCTCTGGATGCCGGATAAGAACACTCGGGCATGACGGGATGGGCAACAGGTCAATGCAGGAAGAACGACAGAAATGGCCCCACTCCGTATCCCCGCAAACTGTTGGCCGGGGGATACAGTGTTTGGGG
>WFRY01000256.1 GCA_015486315.1 Desulfobulbaceae bacterium | reverse complement strand
GATCAGGAAGGAGCTGGAAAAAACCCTTGAGCCTTTGGATGTGCTGGCTATTTTACGAAAACATATTCGAATCGTCACCGTGGCCGATACCACAGCCCATGATAAGGCCTTAAAGCGGGAAGTGATCCTCTCCGGTTATCTCTTGGAAGGAGAGAGATCCTAATGGAACGAAACGCTGCTCTTCATCTGATTGATCAAACATTTGACCAGGCCTTTGATCATAATACGTTTGCTCTATTTATACGTAACCTGCTGGGTGATATTGACGAATCCAAAGGATTTTCCGTAGGCCGGGCCCAGATCAAAAAGGCTTTCAGTGAACATATTGTCAGTTACAGGCGTCTTGCCTCCTATACTGATCCGGTAGGAGAAACCCTTGATATTCTTATCGTCAAACTTGAGCGGGAAACCGCCCTGGATAGAGCCCGAACCATGCAGCGCAATTTTGTTGCAGATTATCTGAAACAGCGCGGGGAAAAAGATGCCGCTCTTGTGGCCTATTTTCATCCGGATACTCCTGATTGGCGGTTTTCCTATGTGAAAATGGAGTATAGCAGTGAGCTGGCGGAAAACGGAAAAATACGGGTAAAAGAAGAGCTTACCCCTGCCCGGCGTTACTCCTTTCTGGTTGGGGTGAATGAGCCCAACCATACTGCCCGTACCCAACTTGTCCCTCTGCTGCAGTCCGATAAGAAAGCAACCCTGTACCAGATCGAACAGGCTTTCAACATAGAATCGGTTACCAAAGAATTTTTTGGTAAATACAAACAACTGTTTCTGGATCTCAAAGATGCTCTTGATGCGATATTGAAACAGGATCCAAAAATAGAAAAAGAATTTACCACAAAAAGTATAAGTACTGCTAACTTTGCCAAGAAATTACTGGGTCAGATCGTTTTTCTCTATTTTCTCCAGAAAAAAGGCTGGCTGGGTGTGGAAAAAGATGCTGCAGGTAACCTGAAACCATGGGGCAGCGGTCCAAAGGATTTTCTCAAAAAACTTTTTGACGGCAAGATCACCCCCTATGACAGTTTCTTTGATGATATTCTGGAGCCTCTTTTCTATGAAGCCCTGGCAGTGGAACACGACAATAATTTTTACTCCCGCTTCAACTGCCGTATCCCCTTTTTAAACGGCGGTCTCTTTGAGCCTATACAGGGTTATAATTGGCAGGAAACCGATATTCGCATAAAAAATGCGCTTTTTGCAGATATTTTTTCTGTCTTCAACCAGTATAACTTCACTGTCCGGGAAGACGAACCGCTGGAACGTGAGGTTGCGGTTGACCCTGAGATGCTGGGTAAGGTCTTTGAAAATCTGCTGGAAATCGAGGATCGGAAGTCCAAGGGAGCATTTTACACGCCAAGGGACATTGTCCATTTCATGTGCCGTGAGAGCCTGATTAATTACCTTGCCCTGGGAACGAAGAACAAAAATATTCCCTTTGCTGATCTCGATGAATTTATTCGGCGCAGTGATATCTATCTTGAATTTGCAAGAGCCCTTACCAGCGGCAAGGTAGGCAAGAGTTATCAGGGAAAAGAACTCCCCCCCTCAATAAAAGATCATGCCGGGGAACTGGATGACCTGCTGGCAAATATAAAAATATGTGATCCGGCCATTGGTTCCGGTGCCTTTCCCCTGGGCATGTTAAATGAGATTGTGCGGGCCCGGCAATTGCTGAATATCTATCTTGGTTCGAACAAAACTGCCTATACCTTAAAAAGGGACTGTATTCAGCAGGCCATTTACGGGGTGGATATAGATGGCGGTGCCATAGATATTGCCAAGCTCAGGCTCTGGCTCTCCCTGGTGGTGGATGAGGACGATTTTGCCAACATTCAGCCCCTGCCCAACCTGGATTATAAAATTATGCAGGGCAGCAGCCTGCTGGAGCAGTTTGAAGGGATTACAATTTTTGATGAAAAATTCCTGACAGCGGCACCGGAAGACAATGAATCGATTATCATCGATCTCAAAGAGCAGAAAAGCAGAGTTGAAAGTGAATATATCCGGTTGCATCAGAGTAACACCTTAAGCAAGGCAGAGCAGGCTCGCCTTGAGCAGGAATTAAAAAAGCTGAACCGGGACATCAAAAAGAGGAGAAAACAGCAGGAAATCGACAAGTCTCTACAGTTGGGTATGTTTAATGACGGGAAGGACAAGGCCGCAGAGCTGAAAAAACTCCACACAGCTTTCTTTGACGCCACCAGAAAAATAGAAAAAACCACGCTGCGCCGGGAAATAGAAACGCTGACCTTTGAACTTATTCGCACCACTTTGCAGGAACAGGGCAAAACCGAGGCCCTGGCTCGGATAGAGCGGGCCATTCAGACCAATACCCGGCCTTTTTTCCTCTGGAAACTCAACTTCAGCGAGGTCTTTCAGGAAAAGGGCGGCTTTGATGTGGTCATCGGCAATCCTCCCTATGTGCGTCACGAGGGAATAAAGGAAATCAAACCCTGGCTCAAGGCGGAGTTTGATTTCTTCTATCGGGGCACGGCCGACCTATATACATATTTCTATAAACGAGGGCTTGAGGTTCTTCATGCAAAAGGTCACCTGGCCTTTATTACGCCGAATAAGTTTATGCGGGCTGCTTATGGAGTAAATACCCGGGAACTGCTCACAACCAGGGCAACTCCCAAGGTGATAATTGATTTTGGTGATCTGCCGGTGTTTGATGCCACCACCTACCCGACTATTCTGGTTGTCCGAAACGGGAAACCAAAAAGTAAAAGCATTATCAGGGCTGCGACCTTTACCGAGGAAAGACAGATTCACCAAGTCAATAAAGCACTTACGGAAGCCGGATTTCCTCTGCCGGTAAAGGCACTATCGAATGAGGGGTGGAATTTAGAATCACCTGAAACTTTAGCATTGATGGATAAAATTAAGAATGCGGGATCCCCCTTGGGAGAATATGTTGAAGGAAGATTCTATCGTGGTATTACAACAAATTTAAATAAAGCTTTTGTAATAGACAAAAATACTCGTCAACGGTTGATAGACGAAGATCCTTCTTGCCAGGAAGTAATCAAGCCTTGGCTAAGAGGACGTGATATTAGTAGGTGGAGTTACAGCAATCCAGAGTTGTATTTATTATTTATTCCATGGCATTTCCAATTAGATAAATACCCTTCTATCTCTAATCATCTCAGTAAATTTAGAGATGATTTAGAAAAACGTCCTGAAGTTAAAGAAGGTAGATATAAATGGTATGCTTTAAGCAGATGGGCTGCAAAATATTACCATTCATTTGAAGAAGATAAGATTATCTATCCAGATATTGCTAAATTTACTAAATTCTCATGGGATGAGAATAAATATTTTTTAGGTAATACGGCCTATATTATTCCTACAACAGAAAAATGGTTGCTTGGTTTACTGAATTCTACAATCATGTGGTGGCGTTATACACATATTAGTTCTACAATTCGGGGTGGCTTCGTCCGTTTTATCTCCCAATACATGGCGTTATTGCCAGTTGCATTGCCATCTAAGTATCATAAAGATAAAATCGTAATGCTTGTAGATAAAATTTTATTAACTTCTGATAACAACAAAAGGGTAAGCATAGAACAGGAAATAGACGCCCGTGTAGCTCATCTCTACAACCTGACCGAAGAAGAGTATACTCTCATTCTTCACAAAACAAACGCAACCGACCCGTTTAGAGTCGGTGCCCTTAATATCTTTCGTGATCTCAGCAAAGGAATTATCCAATGAAGCCCCTTGCCCTTTCCTCCCTGCAGGTAAAAAACTTCAAGGCCATCCGTAACAGCGGCCGGTTGAAGCTCACTCCGCTCACCGCCTTTATCGGCCAGAACGGTTCCGGCAAGTCCAGCCTGGTGGAAGCCCTGGAAACAGTGCAGACCATTGTCCGTCTAGGCCTGGATTGGGCAATGATCCCTTGGCACGGTTTTGAGTATATTCACAACCTTGCAGACAAAGGTAAACGGCAATCACTAAGTAGCGTTCCCATGTCTTTCAGCCTGCAGGGACGTATTCCTTCAACGTTTAAAGCTAGAATTGAAATCAGCGCTGATGAACAGTATAATAAGATCGCTGTAGTTAAGTACCACTCATCTACCTCAAACGCCAAGTTACAGGATAGCTCTAATTTTATAACCGAAAATGGCATTGTTGACCCCAACTTAGGTGAATTTGTCCGGCCCTGGCAGTTCCTCCGCCTTAACCCGACATCCATGTCCGAGCCGTGCCCGCAAAGACGGTCGGTCAAAACCATCAATCTTAACAGTGACGGTTCAAACATTGCCGAATATCTGCTTTCCATCCGGGAGCTGGACATCAGCGCCTTTGATGGCATTGTCGATACCTTAAAATCGGTCATTCCCTATGGCCTGGATCTTCAGCCGACCATCACCTCGGAACTGGACAGAAAAGTCTATCTCACCCTGTCCGAAAAAAACATCAAACAAAAATTACCCAGCTGGCTCTTTTCCAGCGGCACCATGCGCATTCTTGCCCTGCTGGCTGTGCTTCGTCATCCAACCCCGCCCCCTCTTCTGGTCATTGAAGAAATCGAAAACGGTCTTGATCCCCGGACTATCCAACTCCTGGTCGATGAAATGCGTGATTTTGTTCAATCCGGCCTGGGCCAGATCATTATCACCACCCATTCGCCCTATTTTCTCGATCTGTTGTCCCTCTCGCAGATTGTTGTTGTGGAGCGGGATAAAGACGGCTCGCCGCAATTTATCCGGCCTGACAGTGAGAAGACCCTTGAAAACTGGGGGCGGAACTTTGCGCCAGGCAAGCTGTATACCATGGGAGCATTAAACCGGGGTAATGCATCGTGAGAATTGGTTTTATTTATGAATGCGGTCCCAAAGGCGCTGATGTTGATGTCTGCCAAAATCTGGCCGCCCGACTGAAACCGGAAATAAAATGTATCGCCAGGACACTGGATAACAAACAGAATCTTGTCCGGGAGTGCGGACCGGTAGCCAGTCTTTTGCTACAGAACTGCGATCATGTCGTTATTATCTGGGATCTGTTTCCACCGTGGCGTGAGGCCGCCCCCTGTCTGCATCAGGACAGGGGGGATATTTTTGAGTCCCTTGATAATGCGGGCGTTGATCAGGCCAAGGTGTCTCTTGTCTGCATCCGTGAAGAGCTGGAAGCCTGGCTTCTTGCCGACAAACGGGCTTTACAGAAAGTTCTTGGCAGGATGAAACACCCACATCCCCTTGGAACACTGAAAAATTACAGTAATCCTGATATGGTCCCACAGCCTAAAACAAAACTCATTCAGCTGTTTCAAAGAGAGTTGGGCAGAAGAAGAAAATATGTGGACTCGCGCGATGCCAAAAGAATTGTATCTGCAATTCCTGATTTCAATAAAATCAGGCGTTCTGCATCATTTCAGCGGTTTCATGACATCATCACCGGACTGTAATTCCCCTACTGCCCAGGTCACCAAGATGTGTCGAGACCATGAGCCGGGTCTTCTCGAATAACACCTTGAATTGCAGAAGGATTAAGGAATTGTAAGCAAGCAAAGAATATGCTCTTTTGGATGGATGACATTTTATATTACAGTACCTTTTACAGTGTCAAAGGTGCCAGCGCTATTATAAAATATATAATTTCGAGCCGTTACGTATGTAATTCGACGGCCTGTCCCTCCGCCAATTGTTAGTTTCTTTACCGACGCAAAATAAAGAAAAGTTTGAAGACAGCTCCTGATCATCTGGTTAAAGACGGGAAAGTCAAGCCTGTTGGTGAAAAACACTGGCGGCGTTATCGCATCGGATAATTGATCGCTATCAACAATGCTATCAACTAAAAGCGAGCATATAGACCTGGATCGTTGATAGAAAGTTGTTGATAGAAACTTATCATATTGAAATTAGAATATTTTCTATCGACGATCTCCTTGGCTGTCTAACATGAGCTGGGTAATCAAAATCATCAGATTGGTAACTTCTCAATAAGGAGTGACACATTGCCGTATCTTACTTTGGATCCCGGCTGACAACATGCCGGGATGACGGAGTTGCAGGCAATTACGATCGTCATCCCCGAATGTAGTTATCGGGGATCCAGGCATTTTACCACTGTTTATTAAGAAGTTACTCAGATTGTTTCTTACCTATGGATATACTGATAAAAATCTTGGAGTTCCAGTTATTCTCCTGAACATGGCGGGGAAGATGATTCGTCTGCCCGTCCTTTTACGGACTGTTTTTGTAGCGAAGTTGTTGATTCATGTTTACCTTGTTCTGAAAATTTGTTTCATTTGATAAGTATTGTGCATCTACAAGCATCCATTGCAGCGGTGTGGTAACGGAAAAATCGAAAGCATTCGGGTTGATCTCAAATGGTTGCAAATCAAACATCTTGTAAATGTTTGAGTAGTGCCCCAGGTTTGCCCGATCTGGCCTGAGAGCTATATTGACTCATATGCGAACAGGCCGGATCGGGCGAAGATGGGGTGCTACCCGAATATTTACGGAAAAATCCGTTTGTAAAATAAAAATATTCACAACATAGAGGAAAAAAATGAAAACAAGGAAAATGAGTGTAGTGTTGGGTACTGCCCTGGCAGGCCTGCTGATGCTTGGTCAGGCTGGTGCGGCTGACTTGAAAATCGGCATCATGGTGCCTACCACCGGTTCCGAAGCCACGGCAGGCAAGGATATGGCAAATTCCATTAAGCTTGCAGTAAGCGAGATCAACAAGGCAGGCGGTGTACTGGGGATGAATGTGGTCACCGTGACCGGTGATGACGGATGTGATCCCCAGATGGCCTCTGCTGCCGCCTCCAAGCTGGTTTCAAGCGACGTGGTCGGTGTGGTCGGTGGTTACTGCTCCGGTGCCACCTTGCCGACCCTGAAGATTTACGGTGATGCAGGAACCCCCTTTGTAATTGCCGCAGCCAACTCCACCAAGCTCATTGATGCCAACCCCGGCACTTCGTTTCAGATCAACTCCACCGGTTTTGATCAGGTCAATACCGCAGTGGGCCTGTTTAAGGAGAAGGGAATTAAAAAACTGGCCATTGTCCATCAGGGCGACGGTTATTCCGAGGATCTTGCCAGGCTGACCAAGGAAAAATGGGAGTCCATGGGCCTGGAAGTCGTGGCCTATGAGGTGGTCAACAAGGGGGAGCAGGATCAGTCCTCACTGGTGACCAAGATCAAATCCAAGGCCCCGGATGCGGTGTTCTGGACCGCCTATTACTCGGACGGTGCTCTGCTGATCAAGCAGCTTCGTCAGGCCGGTTTTCGCAAACTGATTGCCGTGGGCGACGGTTCCAACTCGCCAAAACTTCTTGAGATTGCCGGTAAGGCCTCGGAAGGTGTTTACTGCTTTTCCAACCCCACTGCCGATTATCTGCCTGCAGCAAAGGATTATACGGAAAGCTACAAGGCAACGTACAAGCAGTCTCCGGACGCCTATGGACCGCTGGCCTATGACGGCATGAAGTTGATGGCCGATGCCATTACCCGGGCCGGTTCCACCGACCACGCCGCTATTGTCAAGGCCCTGAAGGAGACCAAAGATTTTAACGGCATTACAGGGGCGATTTCATTCACAGATAAAAATACCCTGGCCAAGAGTAACTTTGTTGTCCTGGTTGCCAGGGGCGGCAAGTGGACGTTGAACAAATAGGTCCCGCCATAAACCATATATCCCGGTAAGCCCTTTGCGACGCCTCGCTGCGAAGGGCTTAGAGGGCAATCAAAAATAACTTCGCATTGTCTACTCATTTCTACGAAGTTATTGTTGATCGACCCCTCAGGACTTGTTCCTGAATAATCTTTACAATAGTATTTGCCTTTCTGCCCATACCCTGCGTTGCGTAAACAGTTACATGGCGCTGCTATGCGTCTGTTTTCGTGCTTTGGTCAGGAACGAAAATTCTGCGTAATATTGTAAAGGTTATTTTCTCACAAGTCCTAACCGTTCATTCCCTACTCCATTCACTCTGCATGTCAAATCTGGACATTATCCTGCAGCAGTTGGCAAACGGCTTGATCTTAGGCTCGTTTTATGCCCTGGTGGCCCTGGGGTACACCATGGTGTACGGGATTATCAAGCTGCTCAACTTTGCCCATGGTGATCTTTACATGGTGGGCGGATTTATCGGTTTTCTGATCCTGTCGGCTATCAGCGGTCTGCTTGGAGAGAGCTGGGCCGGGATTGTCTGTTCCATGGTGTTCAGCATGCTGGCCGTAGGTCTGCTCGGGGTGATTATTCAGCGGATTGCCTACCGGCCCATGCTGCAGGCACCACGACTGTCCATCCTGATCACAGCTCTTGCCGTGTCCATGATCCTGTCAAACGGGGTGATGGCCATAACCGACGGCGAGTACCTGGCCTTTAATACCGATCTCGGGTATGAAGGCCTTGATTTCGGCAATGTGTTTATCTCCTACACCCAGCTGGGCCTGGTCGTTTCCGCTGCCCTGCTGATGGTTACCCTGACGCTTTTTGTCAACAGGACCCTGTACGGCAAGGCCATGCGGGCCATTGCCATTGACCAGGATGCCTGCAAGCTGATGGGGATCAACGTCAACCGGATCATTGGACTGACTTTTTTTATCGGGTCATCCCTTGCCGGCGCCGCCGGGGTCATGGCCGGGGTCTATTACGGCTCACTCCATTTTTCCATGGGATTCGTCATCGGGCTCAAGGCCTTTACCGCAGCGGTGATCGGCGGAATCGGCTCCATCCCCGGGGCCATGTTAGGCGGGCTGGTGCTCGGTCTTCTTGAGGCCTTCGGTACTCAGATCCCCTTTGTGGGATCGGAGTGGAAGGACGTGTTTTCTTTTACTCTGCTCATCCTGCTGCTGATCTTGAAACCCACCGGTATCCTCGGTAAGACCGAGATTGAGAGGATGTGAGATGGGTTCCCCTGATACCTCCATGTTGATTGATTTGGCAAACTGGCTGCAGCACCAGCGCAACCGGATGATCGTACTCATGGTCATGGCTGCCATTGCCATGGTGATCCCGCTGGTTGCCAACAACTACATGCTGGAGGTCCTGACCAATGCCTGGTTCTATACCATTCTCTGCCTGGGCCTTAACATCGTGGTCGGCTATGCCGGGCTGCTGGATCTGGGTTATGCTGCATTTTTTGCCGTGGGTGCCTATACCACCGGCATCCTGACCTCGAAGTTCGGTATCAATTTCTGGTTGACCATCCCGGCAGCCGTGTTCTGTTCCATGCTGGCCGGGATTATTATCGGCGGACCCACCCTGCGTCTGCGCAGCGATTACCTGGCAATCGTCACCCTGGGTTTTGGCGAGATTGTCCGCATCATTGCCCGTAATCTCGAGATCACCGGCGGGGCCTCCGGTTTGATCGGCATTGACCGGCCCTCGTTTTTCGGTATTGAACTGAGCCGGGGGATCCATTTTTATTACGTCTTTCTCCTGCTTG
Source organism: Desulfobulbaceae bacterium (assembly GCA_015486315.1). Taxonomy (GTDB): domain Bacteria; phylum Desulfobacterota; class Desulfobulbia; order Desulfobulbales; family Desulfobulbaceae; genus Desulfobulbus_C. The sequence goes on along the minus strand of WFRY01000256.1, from coordinate 3,722 downwards.
CCATCCTGGCCTGTTTTGTCAGCTATCGGCTGCAGAATTCGCGATTGGGCCGGGCCTGGCAGTATGTCCGTGAAGATGAAGACGCTGCCGAGGCCATGGGCATCGGCCGGGTCGGTGTCAAGCTCTATGCTTACGTCATCGGGGCCATGTTCGGTGGTATTGCCGGCAGTTTTTTTGCCGTCAAGATGACCGCCATCTCACCCGAGACCTTTACCTTTTCCCAGTCCGTGCTCATCCTGTTGGGCGTCGTGCTGGGCGGGATGGGCAAAATTCCGGGCGTCGTTGTCGGAGCCTTTGCCCTGGTGCTCTTTCCCGAGGTGTTCCGCGGCCTTGGGTCCATGCGGATGTTGATCTTTGCAATCGTCATGCTCATTATCATGCTCTACCGGCCCGAAGGCATCTGGCCCCGGAGTAAATCATGAGGGGGATGTAACCGTGGCGCTGCTTGAAGTACGTGATATGGTGCTCAGTTTCTCCGGACTGGAGGTTATCCGGGAACTCAGCTTCGGGGTGGAGGAGGGCACCATTGCCAGCCTGATCGGCCCCAACGGAGCCGGCAAGACCTCGGTGTTTAACTGTCTGACCGGATTTTACCGTCCTGATTCAGGGCGGATCGATTTTAACGGCCACTCCATCCTGCACCGTAAACCCCACAAGATTACCCGGGCCGGAATGGCCCGAACCTTTCAGAACCTGCGCCTGTTCAAGTCCATGACCGTTCTGGAAAACGTAATGTCGGGCATGCATTGCCGGACCTCTGCCGGTGCCCTGGGCGCAATTTTGCAATCTCCGTCCCAGCGCCGTGAAGAGGAGCTGATCACCAGAGTCAGTGAAGAATGTCTGGCATTTGTCGGCCTGCTGGATAAAAAAGACCGTCATGCCGGTAACCTGCCCTACGGCGATCAGCGCCGGGTGGAATGGGCAAGGGCCCTGGCTACCAAGCCCGGTCTGCTGCTGCTTGATGAACCTGCAGCCGGACTCAATCACGATGAAAAACAGGAACTCATTGAGTTGATCCTGCGTATCCGTGATGAGCTGGGGATAACCATCCTCCTCATTGAGCACGATATGGGACTGGTGATGAAGGTCTCCGAGAAGATTACGGTCATTGATTACGGCAAAAAAATTGCTGAAGGAACCGCAGGAGAGGTGCAGCAGAATCCTGAAGTTATCGAGGCCTATCTCGGCAGTGAAGACGGAGAGGATTTTTCATGAGCGAAGATATCGTCCTTGAACTCGAAAATATCGAGACCTGTTACGGCAAAATCCAGGCCCTGCGCGGTATCTCCTGTACGGTCCGGGCCGGTCAGATCGTGACCCTGCTCGGGGCAAACGGGGCAGGCAAGAGTACTGCTCTGCGGACTATTTCCGGCCTGACCCGTGCCTCAAGCGGAACCATAACCTTCATGGGTGAGGATATCACCGGCATGCCGCCGCATGAGATTGTGGAACTGGGGCTTATCCAGGTTCCTGAGGGGCGCAGGATTTTCAAGGGGATGACCATCAGGGAAAACCTGGAACTGGGATCTTTTACCCTGAAGGATGATGTAGAGCGCGGAAAGCGAATGGCGCATGTGTTTGAGATTTTTCCTGTTCTCCATGAACGGCAGCACCGTGATGCAGCCCTGCTCTCCGGCGGTGAACAGCAGATGCTGGCCATGGGCAGGGCCCTTATGACCAAGCCCAGGCTGTTGCTCCTTGATGAACCGTCCATGGGGCTGGCGCCTTTTCTGGTCAAGGAGATTATGCGTATTATTGTCCGGCTTAACCAGGAGGGCGTTACCATCCTGCTGGTGGAACAGAACGCCCGGGTGGCCCTGCAGTTAGCCGGTCACGGCTATGTCCTGGAAACCGGCCGGATTGTTATCAGGGGGGACGCCGAGACCCTGCGCCGGGATGAAACCATCGTCAAGGCGTATCTCGGGGAGTGATTATCTTTCAGCACGGCTGGTTGCCGATTTTTAAAAATATTATGCGCTGTTTTTTTCTCACATTGGCCTGCATCATCGCCTGCTGCACTGTTTCTGCCCGGGCAAATGAATCCTTTATCGATCCCACTATTGATCAAAAAGAGGCTGGTGACAGTATCGGACCAACTCTTGAACGGCGTGATGTCCTTGGTTATGATCCGTCCAGGCATAGTCTTTTTCCGGATTTTTATTACCGGTATAGCGCCTGGCGTGAGAAAATATTCAAAAAAATAGGGCTGGAGACCGTTATTTCCTATGACATGCTCGGCCAGGGATATGCCGACAGGGATTGGAGTTTGGGAGCATCTTCGGGTGATTTAACCTTTAGTGCCCGCTGCTTGCTGTTTGGCCAAAAGTATAATCGACCGGTTTTTTTCTCCTTTCGTGTCCGCCATCGGCATGCCTATGGTGATTTTGCACCTTCGCAACTTATTTCTCATGCGGATTTGCTCTGGAAAACAGTAGACGGATTCACCAATGCCGGGTTTCAGATTCCTGATGTATATATCAGTCAGGAACTGGTTGACGGGAGACTGGTACTGCGCTACGGCCAGTTCAGCATCGATAGTTTTTTTGACAACCACAAACTGCAGAGTGCCAAACGGTACTTTCTCAATGAGGCCTTTTCACTGAATCCATCGGTCGCTTTTCCAAGTTATGGTACCGGCTTTACCGTACAGTGGAAGGATGCCGGGAACTGGGATTTTGCTTTTGGCGGTTCCAATATTCAGAGTACCGACCAGAAAAAAGAAGTTAATCTCAGCTTTACCTCGTCGGCATTTTTTTATACTGCCCAGGGAGGCTATAATTTTACCGGCATTGGCGATCGTGACGCCAGGGTGCAGCTGATGGGATGGCAGAGCAGGAGTAATGAGGAAGAGAATTTACCGGACGGGACGGGAATGAGCCTTACGCTGGAGCAGCAGGGAAAGTACAGCGGCGAAAGTTTTGTTGCCCGTTATGCTTATTCCGACGGTGATGCAGCTCTGGTGGACGAGTTGTTCATGCTCGGCTGGGGACGTGAAATAAGAAAGTTTGATCATTTTGGTCTTGGATTCGGCCTGGGCAGGTCAGCTGAAGACGGTAGTCTCCGCCAGGGTGTTGCTGAAATCTACTACCGCTGGCAGGTAACCAAAGAATTCATGGTAACGCCTGATCTGCAGATAGTGGTTGGGGAGGGACCAGATGGAGGGGACGCTGTACAAATAGTGGCCGGCCTGCGGGGCGGCATTACCTTGTAAAGCAGACTCTTCCTGCCGGGGTTGCAGAGGTATGGCTGAACCGGGCGTGTATGTGGGGTCACCTTATGGTCGGATTTTTCCACTCGGCTTGTAAATACACCTGGTGCTCAAGATCAGCTGATGTGCACCCGTCCCCGCCAGGGGATGAGCATGGGTACCTGACGGCAGTAGTCCCTGTAGGGCGTACCGAGTTCCCGGACAAGTTTTTGTTCTTCCAGCACTGTGCCGGTCAACAGGTAGATGGTCAGGATCGTCCGGACTATCAGGGTTACATCGGTGAGCGGTCCCAGGCCCCAGAGAAAGGCAAGGCCGCCGCTGTACCATGGGTGGCGGACATAACGCAGGATGCCCCGGCAGGAGAACTGCAGGGGCGGTGACTGCTGATTACTGCGATAGCTGCGCCACTGTGTAAGACCGAGAAAATAGTCGGTGTCATAGACTTGTTTGCCGCCGTAAAACATGATGATGGCATACAGGAGCAGGATTCCCTGCCTGTCTCTTATACACATCT
>WFRY01000255.1 GCA_015486315.1 Desulfobulbaceae bacterium | reverse complement strand
GTTATCAGTAACAGCACAACAGGCTGTAATCACTGCACACTGAAAACTGATAACTGACAACTCAGACCGGCTTAATGTCCAATTTTTTCTTATCTTACCATTACTACGAAATAAAACGGAAAACTGATTACAGTATTGACGAGGTCTGTAAGAGATGTTCTTCTCGTAAGCTACTGATGGTAATGGTACGCCCAGCAGGATTCGAACCTGCGACCCTTGGCTTAGAAGGCCAATGCTCTATCCAGCTGAGCTATGGGCGCGTGTCTGAAATTTTCTCTAATGTAATGGGGTCAGCCGGATAAATCAACTCTCATTTCGAATTGCGTTTTCACAGAGTTTGCAGGCCTCATTCTGTTCCCATACCGGGCCGGTTGCCGTATCATGGACGGTTATACCACGGCGCAGGAGTTCCATCCTGGCCTCATCAGCAGCAAGCCAGTCCTTGCGCAGCCGGGCCTCTTCGCGCTGCTGGATGAGACGATCTATTTCCGGGGCCAGCGCACACTGTTTCAGCCGGAGAAATCCCAGTACTTTGTTAATATTGCGCAGGGCATCAAATATCTCATTTTTCTGTTCCAGATCAAGGGTGCCGGACTGCAGAACCGGATTTGTCTTTTTGATAAAATCAAACAACGCCCCGATTGCCCCGGATATGTTCAAATCATCATCCATGGCCGTGACAAACCGCTCTTCCAGGGTAGAGACATAGGTTGTTATCTCCGGATGCGGCAGGGCCGGGGGCAGACAGAGCAGCTTGCGGGTAAACTCGTCAATACGTTTCAGTGCAGTGCGTATGGAATCCAGTTTTTTAAAGGAAAACAGCAGGGTTTTACGGTAATGGACCCCAAGGAGCATGAAACGGATTTCCCGACCGGTATACCCTTTATCCAGCACTTCCTGCAGGGTGACTACGTTGCCGGATTCAGCGGACATCTTTTTCCCCTTTTTCAGAAGCAGTCCGGAGTGAAGCCAGTAATTGGCCAGGGGCTTCCCGGTCAGGGCCTCGGCAATCGCTATCTCGTTTTCATGGTGGGGAAACATCAGATCCTGGCTGGCAGTATGGATATCCAGGGTCTCGCCGAGATACCTCGTAGACATAGCCGAACATTCAATATGCCAGCCCGGACGGATATTGCCCCAGTCTGTTTCAAAAAATATCCCCTTTTTCAACTCGGAAAGCGTTGACCGCTTGAGCAGGGTGAAATCGCGGGGATTATCCTTTTCATAGTTGTCCAGATCAACCGTACGGCCCAGCTGAATCTTACTCAAGTCAATACCGGACATTCGACCATATTTCTTAAACTTGGAAATATCAAAATAAATGGAACCATGCTTTTCATAGGCATAGCCCTTATGAATAAGCTCATGGGTGATTTCAATCATATCACCCACATGTTCGGATGCCCGCGGGTAACCGGAAAAATCATTCATTCCCAAGGTGGCAATTGCATCCCTGAAGGCAAAAATATACTGGTTGGTAAACTCGTCAAGCGGCATGCCCGCCTTTTCCGCACCGGCAATGGTGTTGTCGTCAAGGTCGGTAAAGTTCATAAATGATTTGACTGCAAATCCTTTAAACTGCAGATAGCGGGTCATCAAATCAGCGACAACAAAACGTCGGCAATGGGCAAGATTCGGTGGTTCATAGGCGGTAGGCCCACAGGCATAAAAGGTAATTTCCTTTTTATGGACCGGCCGGAAGACCTCTTTTTTATGGGTCATGGTGTTGTAAAAACGAAGTTGCGGCTCCCTTGTCTCCTGCTTTTGCTTGCGAATAAACAGGGGCGTGCTCAGGTAACGCTCACCACCATCCGGAAACAGGACAACCACATATTCGCTCTTTTCCGACTTCACCACTTCCCGGGCGGCAAACATGGCTGCCCCGGAACTCATTCCCACAAAAATGCCCTCTTTACGGGCCAGCAGCCGGGCGGTGCGAAAGGCATCCTCATCGGCAACGTTAACTATCTCATGGGGCAGAGATTTATCAAAGATACCCGGCTTATAAGACTCCTTCATATTCTTGAGCCCCTGGATCTTATGACCAAAATACGGCTCCACCGCAATCACCCGGACTCCAGGATGATGCTCCCGAAACCAGGTGGAAAGTCCCATGGCAGTACCCGAGGTACCCAGGGTAACAATAATATCCGTCACCCTGCCGTTGGTCTGCTGCCAGATCTCGGGACCGGTGGTCCGGTAATGGGCCTGCCAGTTGGCCGGGTTATTAAACTGGTCGGTGAGAAAATAGAGATCAGGATGCTCACGGGCCATGGAATAGGCCTTTTCAATGGCGCCGTCGGTGGCCCGCTTTGCCGGGGTGAGAATGATCTCCGCCCCATAGGCCTGCATGATCTGACGCCGCTCCACACTGGCTGATTCCGGCATGACAAGCTGGCAGCGATACCCCTTGGCGGCACAGACCATGGCCAGGCCGATACCGGTATTGCCGCTGGTGGCCTCAAGGAGAATTTTATCAACTGTCAGCTCACCGCTTTCCTCACCAGCCTCGACCATGGACAGGGCAACCCTGTCTTTTACTGAGCCGCCCGGATTCATGCATTCGAGCTTGGCGTGGATCTCCCCCTTTCCACTGAACGTCATCCGGGTCAGGGAAACAATGGGTGTGTTGCCGATCAATGTCAGGATATTCATGGGATAATCACCAGCTGCAAAGCAAATATATATATCAATACAGGGATAAGCCTGTACGGTATTTGTTCAATCAGGGTAACTGCTCGCGGAGGGAAGCTTAGGGTGCAATCAAAAATAACTTCACATTCTGAGTAGACACTGCAACATATCTTCGGCCGATCTTCAATCGCGAAATCCTCAACGTAGCCCTGCTACGCCTGCGGTTTCACTCAATCAGATCGACCAAATATATGTCACATTGTCTAC
>WFRY01000254.1 GCA_015486315.1 Desulfobulbaceae bacterium | reverse complement strand
GATACAAACTCCCTCCCTGCCCGGCCCCGCCCCCCTGTCTGCCGGTCGGCATAGATAACTGTACCATGACCGGCTCCCCGGGCTGCCATCCGGGCAGCAATGGTATTTGTGGAGTCAACCGAACTGTAATGATAAATCACCGTCTATGCCTGAGCTGAATGAATAAAAAAAGTAAGCGCTCCATGAACGCTTACATTTTGAGGTGTTATCATATCAAGAGTGTAGTTAACCTATCACGGGGTAAGTAGATTAAGTGTGCAAACCACTCTGTTTGTAACTGCTCGAAGTCTTCGCTTATCTGCAGGATGACGGAGATTTTCGTGATGAGTCCGGCGTATAAAAAATGGCAAAAAAAAAGCAGAGACCGCAAGGTCTCTGCTTATACAACTCAAGTAAAACCGTTCCCACTAATTTACACCGGATTCACCCTCTTCGTTCTTAATACGGTCAGGACGGGCATACATGGTGGTAGACCCGGAAGACCAGAACATCAGCTCTCCCTTCTGCACCAGTTTATTGGCAATATTTTTGATCTCACGTGGTTTACGGTCAGGATCACATTTATAGAAATCCTTGATATAGAGCTGCGGCTTCGGGGCCTTGACGGCCTTAGCGATCATTGCAGCTTCGACTTCTTCTATACTCATTGCCATAATATATCCCTCAAGTGGCTGAGTTTTAACAGCACCCGGTCCCGCAAATCGGGACCGGGAAATACTGCAGTCCCTTACTTGGTATAAGCGTCTGTAGCATTGGTGTACTTAAACTGCGTGGTGGTATGCCAGGTATCATACGCCAACCGGTAATCATCAACGGACTTATCGGTAAACGGAATCTGACATTTCTCAAAAAATTTCTCCCATGAAATCCGCTCGGCCCACTCACCAATTCGCTCATACTTATGTGCATCCTTGGCATAGGTCTCTACGATCCTGCGAATAACCTCAGTAACTTCCGGCCAGCGAGGAGGATTATTAACGATAAACGGAATAATCAGTTTAGAGAACTTAGGTGCGGAAATCCTGTTGGAAACCTTTCCACCCACCAGAATCGCAATACCGTCGCCTTCGGGATCAGCAAGCGGCATGGCAGGACACATGGTGTAACAGTTACCACAGAACATACAGCGCTCTGCATTAACCTTGACGGTTTTAACCTCTTCACCGGCACTGTTGGTAGCCTTGGCAGGTTTAACAGCACCCAGCGGACAGGCGGCAATAGCCAGCGGCAGCTCACATACACCGGTAATACGATCATTATCGATCATCGGCGGCTTACGATGGACACCAAGAATAGCGATATCGGAGGCATGAACAGCACCACACATATTCAGACAGCAGGCCAGAGCAATACGAACCTGAGCCGGCAGTTTCATGGAGGTGAAGTACTCGAACAGGTCATCCATAACACATTTAACCGGACCAGAGGCATCGGTTGCAGGTGTATGACAATGTACCCAACCCTGGGTATGTACGATATTGGTTACACAGGCACCGGTACCACCGATGGGGAACTTGTTACCGCGACCTTTAAGATCAGCGACCAGGGCATCGCATTTCTCTTTGGAGTCGGTCATGAACTCGGCATTGTTACGGGTGGTGAAACGCAGGAACCCTTCACAGTAGGTATCAGCGATATCACACATCTCGCGAATATGCTCAATCGAAACAAGACGGGGAGAACCAACACGAACGGTGTAACACTCGGCTCCACCTTCGGCAACGTGCAGGAGCACGCCGGGGGCGATAATTTCATGATACTCCCACTTGCCCTTGTTAGCCGTGATGACAGGCGGCAGCATATCAGTGTACGGATGTGGTCCCAGATCAGTAATCCGACCTTCCATGGGATTTTTAGGATCGTAACCCATTATACAATCTCCTTATATTTTAGAATTCAATTTCAGTAAAATCGATTATCGATGACTTACGCAGCGTGTTTTTTACGGAACTCTACAACATCACGTTCCCAACCACCCGGAACTTCCTCTTCCTTCCAGAAGATATAGGGGTTAGAGCGAGGCTCACGTACATGCTGCGGGATAGGATCAACTTCCATAATGCTGAGGAAGTGCGGCAGACCAAGACGCTGAATGCACTCACCTACACGCTCACGATTTTTACCAACTTCCATCCACCAGTCCCATATCTGCTCGATATAGTCGATGATGTTCTCGTAGTCGTTGTCTTTGGAGATTTTAGCAAACGGTATAACCATGGTGGCAAACTGAGCGCCGTCCAGGATCGGAGCCTTGGCACCGATACAGATGGTTGCGCCTGTATCTTTACCCGGTTTCAGGGCACGCGGCATAACGTTGATACAATGCATGCAACGGGTACACTCGGAGTTGTCGATCTTCAGCTCATCGCCTTCCATCCACATGCAATCGGTGGGGCAGAGGTCTACAACTTCTTTCTGGATATCAAAAGGACCCCAGTCGCCGTCCTTATGTGCACCACCATTAGGAGCGTAGTTACCGTTCATGTACTCTTTTACTGCAGCCTGATCCATCTGGATATCATCTTTCCAGGTACCGATAACAGCAAAGTCGGAACGGGCAATGGCGGCAACACAGTCATTGGCGCATCCGGAAAATTTGAACTTAAACTTATACGGGAATGCAGGACGATGAATCTCATCCTGATAATGCATGGTCAGGTGATAGCAGATATCCTGGGTATCAAAGCAGGCCCACTCACAGCGAGACTCGCCAAGGCAGCAGGATGGAGTACGCAGGTTGGAACCGGAACCACCAAGATCCTGTTTCAGATCATGGGTCAGGTCCCAGAACAGGGGCTCCAGATTCTCGGTACGGGTGCCGAGCAGAATCATATCACCGGTGGAACCATGAAAGTTGGTCATACCGGAACCATACTTGTCCCAGAGGTCCATCAGGTCACGCAGGTTCTTGGTTGAGTAGTACAGACCTGCAGGCTGGTTGACACGAATGGTATGAAAATGCTCAACTCCGGGGAACAGGTCGGGCCTGTCGGAGTAACGTCCGACAATACCACCGCCGTACCCGAATACACCAACAATTCCGCCGTGCTTCCAGTGAGTAATTTTGTCATGGTACGAAAGCTCCACCTGGCCGAGAATATCCCAGCACTCGTCATGGGTCTCCGCCTGGCGTTTCAGGTCGGTGACGAAACTCGGCCATGGGCCTTTTTCCAGCTCGTCCAGCATAGGGGTGTCATGCTTTGGCATCAGTGTTCCTCCTCGCTAATGTTGTTTAGGTATAAAATACCACAAAATGTACATAAATTTCCAACAGGAACGCGTTTGATTTACAGAGAAACCAATTACGCATTACCCTATTGAATACTCATTCAGTCTGCGACCTTAAACGGACAGACTTCCTTTGTCAACAAAAAACCGCCAGCTCCTGCCAGTGTTGCATCTCAAGCAAAACAGTGAATGACTATTCATCTAATGCGGCCCTGTGAATCAACGATATTTCCGGCGCATCATGGGCAGGTTTTTGCCGATCACCGCTTTGTTCACCGGCAAGCTGCGAAAGTATCCGATCAGCCAGTATCTTGCCCAGCTGTACCCCTTCCTGATCAAAGGAGTTTATATTCCAGCAAAATCCCTGAAAAACGATCCTGTTTTCATACAGGGCCAGCAATCCCCCCATGGTGTAGGGGGTCAGTCGGTCGGCTATCAACAGGGAGCTTGGCCTGTTGCCGGGAAATCGTTTATTAGAATTTTCATGTTCGCGCCCCCGGGCAAGAGCCAGGGACTGGGCCAGCATATTGGCCAGCAGTTTCTGCTGTGATGTCGTTCCTCTGACTTTAATATCCTCTTGATACTGACTCCGCCGAAACCCGATAAACTCCACAGGGACGATCTCCGTCCCCTGATGCAGCAGCTGATAAAAGGCATGCTGACCGTTGGTACCTGGTTCTCCCCAGACAACAGGCCCGGTCTGCCAGCGGACAGGCTGTCCATATCTGTTGACCCGCTTACCGTTACTCTCCATATCACATTGCTGCAGATGAGCGGGAAAACGGAGCAGGGCCTGGCTGTAAGGGAGCACTGCAACGGTTGCACAGCCAAGAAAATTATGATTCCAGATACCGAGCATGGCCATGAGCAGGGGAAGATTGTCCCTGACAGTCTCTTTCTCCGCCGTCACATCCATATCATGGGCACCATGCAGGATCTCCCGAAAATTATCATATCCCAGGACAAAACCGAGCGTCACACCGCCCACCATGGAAGTCGCTGAATAGCGGCCGCCGATGTCATCATACATATAAAAGGAGGCCAGGTATTTTTCGGGATCATCCATGGGACTGCCCGCACCGGTTACGGCAATCATGTGACGTGCCGGATTGAGTCCGGCAGCGACAAGTGCCTGCCGAACTAACTGTTCATTGGTCAGGGTTTCCAGGGTTGTACCACTCTTGGAAACTACATTCACCAGGGTGTGGGAGAGATCCAGATCCGCCAGTACGGCAGCCGCGTCGTCAGGATCGACATTGGCGATAAAGCCGGCCCTGCGTCCGGGCAGACAGTAGCGCTTAAGCGCCAGATACAGGGCACGAGGCCCAAGATCGGAGCCGCCTATTCCCACCTGTATTATAGTGTTGAACGGTTCTCCCTGATCATTGGTCACAAGGCCGTTGTCCAGATCGGCAAGAAAACGCTCCAGACGCAACAGCTGCTCTTCGGCCCGGCCAGTGGCCTGCGGGGCAAGGGGTTTATCAGAGAAAACGTCACGGCAGGCGGTGTGCAGGACCTGCCGGTTTTCGCTGTCATGGCCGACAATCCTATTCATTACCTCCCCGGATTTCATGGCCTGAAACTGCTCCACCAGCCCGGCCTCGTCGGCAAGATCCTGCAGTCCGGCAAGAACCCGATCATCAACACGCTGGGTTGCAAACAGGAAATCAAATCCACAGGCAGAGGTATGGTAGCCGGAAATACGTTCAGGCGGCAGAGTTCCCTCCCCTGCGAGGGTATAGGGTTGTTCCGCCAGCTGCTGCAGGTGCTGCACGGCCCGAAGATCTATGAAATCCTTATATTCCATCACTGCCTCCCTTTCTTAAAACGTAAGCGCTCCATGAACACCCTGCTGCACGCGCTCAAGTCCCCAGATATACAGGGGTATTATCGGGAGCCTTGATCACGCACAGCAGGGCGTTCCTGAAATGCTTACCTTAAAATCCTGCCAGACCCTTCATCTCGCGTATCACCGGGCCGTAATCATCATGACCATAGACTGCAGAGCCGGCCACAAAGATATTTGCCCCTGCCTCCGCCACCCGGCCAATAGTTGCCGGACTGACCCCGCCGTCAATTTCTATACCTGCGTCCGGGTTAACCTTATCCAGCATGGCCCGTAGTTTCCCGGTCTTCTCCAGGGTGGACTCAATAAAAGACTGACCGCCAAAACCGGGATTCACACTCATCAGCATAACCAGGTCCAGTTCTGCAAGTACGTATTCCAGGGTAGAAAGTGACGTAGCCGGGTTGAGCACTGCACCCGCCTTTTTTCCCAGGCTGCGAATATAGGTCAAGGTCCTGTGCAGGTGAACACAGGCCTCCACGTGAACAGTGATCCAGTCGGCTCCGGCATCGGCAAAATCCTTCACATAACGGTCCGGTTCAACAATCATCAAGTGAACGTCCACCGGAAGGTCGGTCACCCGGCGCACCGCCTGTACCACCAGCGGACCAATAGTAATATTGGGGACAAAACGACCATCCATGACATCCACATGTATGACCTCGGCTCCAGCCTCTTCCACCGCCCGTACCTCGTCACCAAGCCGGGAAAAATCCGCCGACAGGATGGACGGGGCAATCATCATTGTTTTCATCATTTTTCGGTTCATGGTTAAGGGTTCAATGTTGAGGCTACAAGGTTACACGTTTTCTTCCCGGCTCGTCAACCATCAACTCGCTCATACTGCTGGCCCGGCAGTTGACGGATATATCCTTTTAATTCAAGACGAAGCAGAAGATCCTGGAGCGAACCCGGCACAATCCCGCTTTTGCCGGCCAGTTCATCAATATCGGCGGGATAAACATCAATACAGGCAAGAAGTTTTTCTTCCGGGCCGGACAGCTGTTGCGGGGGGACCTCTACCTCAGGAGCGGATTTGACCTGGTGCATGGAAACGGCTAACTGCAGTTCTTCCAGAACATCATCTGCAGACTGTACCAGGTGTGCTCCCTGCTGCAGGAGACGATGCACCCCTTCACTTTTTCCCGAGTCTATCCGACCGGGAACGCCAAAGACCTCTCTGCCCTGGTCAAGGGCCAGTCTCGCCGTGATAAGAGAACCCGATTTACGCGTTGCCTCCACCACGATAACCCCCAGTGACAGACCGCTTATGATACGGTTGCGGGCAGGAAAACGAAATCCTTCCGGTCTGCTCCCCAGGGGATACTCACTGACCAGCAGCCCGTTTTCCATCACCTGGTTATACAGGGCCCCGTGGGAACGCGGGTACAGAACATCCACTCCGCAACCAAGTACTGCAATGGTCTCACCGCAGGCCTCGATACAGCCGGCATGAGCATGCCCGTCAATGCCCATGGCAAGTCCGCTGACAACAACAATGCCCACCCGGGCAAGCTGACCGGCCAACATGGAACTGACCCTCCTGCCATAGTCGGTGGCGGCACGGGAACCGATAACTGCAACAGCGGGTTTATTCAGACAGTCGATTTTGCCCCGCAGATAGAGGAGGACAGGAGGATCCTGGATTGTACGGAGAAGGGAGGGAAATAAAAAATCATCGGCACAGAGGATATGAATTTTCTGTGCACGGGCACGCTCATACTCCTGATCCGCCCACAGGCGGGCCTGGTCGATACGACCCTGGTCGGTAAACAGAGCAGCCAATTGCCGGCCTGCTCCTTCCACATCGGAGACGGCTTTCCCTGCCTTAAGGACGGCAGCGGGTGTGTCGAATAGATCAAGCAGCCGATGGGCCAGCGCACAGCCGACACCGGGCAGGGCAAGAAAAGTCAGCCAGTCTTTGATATCATCGCGCATCTACCGGCAATCCTCTTAAGCAGCTACCCTTAATCAGTCATAAACGATTCCAGATCTTTGCTCCTGGTCGGATGACGCAGTTTTTTAATCGCCTGGGCCTCAATCTGGCGGATTCGCTCACGGGTTACGGCAAAACACTGGCCCACCTCTTCCAGGGTATGATCGCAACCGATCTCAATACCATAGCGCATGCGGAGTACTTTTTCCTCCCGGGGAGTGAGTGATCCCATCACCTTACAGAGACAGCGCTTCAGGCTTTCGGTCACCGATGCCTCCTGGGGGTCGGGATGCGCATGGTCTTCAATAAAGTCACTGAGCATGGTGTCTTCTTCGTCCCCCACCGGGGCATCCAGCGAAATCGCATCTTTGGCCGTCTTCAAGGCAATGTGGACCCGGTTGATATCCGTGCCCAGCTGATCGGCCATCTCCTCCGGGCTTGGTTCACGACTTTCCACCCTCTGAAAATCACGGGAGAAGCGCAGCATCCGGTTGATTGTTTCAATCATATGCACCGGCAGACGGATAGTTCTTCCCTGGTCGGCAATACCGCGGGTTATGGCCTGACGGATCCACCAGGTGGCATAGGTGGAAAACTTGTAGCCGCGTTTGTAATCATATTTTTCCACAGCCTTCATCAGGCCTATATTTCCTTCCTGAATAAGGTCGGACAACTGCAGGCCGCGGTTGAGAAACTTTTTTGATACAGAGATGACCAGCCGCAGGTTGGAGCGAACCAGGGATTCTTTGGCCTGTTTTGCAGTCTCTCTGGCGATCTCAATTTCAGAGAGAATATCATTGAAGGTGTGACAGCATACGCCTATGGATTCGGCAAGTTCAAGGGTTATTCGCCGTTCCAGCTCACCCGGGCTGACTGCATGGGGGCTGCCGCTTTCGACCTGCTCCCTGCGGGCGGCCAGCAGTCCCTCCTGCTGGGCCTTGACCCGTACTTTCTTAAATTTAAAACCAAGTTCCATCACCCCGTCGGCTACTGAAAGAATTCCCTTGGAACAGAGATGATAGTCCTTAAACAGCCCGGATATCTCAAGACCGATATCCAGGATTTCCCGAACCAGACGATCCTCTTCATCGGCCACCCCGGCAACCTGCTTGAGCTCTTTATAAAGTGCAAGACGGTCGGCATCAAGCTCATTGGCCTTTTCGATACAGAGCAGGAAGTCCTCCCGTATCAGGCTCAGCGCATTTTCATCATTGTCCGACAGACCTTTTAGAACCGTACCGATACGCATCTTACCACTGCGCAACCCCTCTTCGAGGTCATTCAGGGCTGAGATCCCCATGGTCAGCCGGAGGATGGCATTCTGAACCCTGACTTCACCATCTTCGATCATCCGGGCAAGCTGAATTTCTTCGTCATGGCTGAGCAGGGTAAGATCACCCATCTCCCGCAGGTAGATATTCATGGGATCAATACTGCCTGTGCTCTGACGACGGTCAACAGATTGACGCCTTGAAGTTTTACGGCGCTCTCCGATTACGGTCGATGTAACCAGACCTTTACTGACTGTATCAGTAGACTTTTCACCAAGCCCTTTCACCTTGATAACCTCCACCCTGTTACTGAACCCGGTTTGCTCACAAAACCACAAAAAAACGGGATATTGTCGACAAACAGTGACAAACTAAATGCTGCACATACAAACGATTCCGTCAGCAAAACCTATGGGAGCCACCCTGCCCGATACCTATAACCTGCTGAAATAACAAATCTTATTAATCACAAATTACCTTGCAGAATACCTATCACAAATACAATTTTGTAAATGTACCAGATTTTATACTTCTTTCAACAACTTATCTGTAAATACAGAGTTTTTCTTTACAAGTTCCTGCTTTTTTCGCAACAGTTCCATCATCAGTTCCGTGTCCCCTGACTGCTGCGCCTCGTTAATCTGTTTCTGCAGCACCGCCCCATCCTGTTGCCGCCGCACCGAGTTCAGCCAGTTGAGGAGCTCATCACAGAGTTCCCGTCCCTGCATTTCATCATCCTCACTCTCCCCTTCCGGACCACGCATCAGCAGATCTGCTATATATTGCCGCTCCTGCTCACCCGACAGTACTGAGAGCAGCTGTTCGGGAGTGACAGGACCATCGTCGGCAAGCAACTGTAAACTGACGATAATTTCGGACACCGCAGGTTCACAGCTGAGTTCCGCAAGTCCGCCCTGCTGCAGTTCATCCAGGAATTCCGGATAAAGAACCAGAAAATCCACAAGTTGCCTTTGTTTTCTGGGCAGAGCAGCCAGCGAACAGATATGCGTTGTCGTCTGCTGCCCTGTTGGTTGTTTTGCCTGAGGCACCCCACTTTTAAACCGGGCCGGTGAAATGCCGAGTTTCTCACTGAAATGAACAATCATCAGCTCCTGCTGGCCGGGATCAGAGGCCTCCCGAACCAGCGGCAGCAACTCCTGCATGATCCGGTTTTTTCCCGATAATGTCAGGCCATGCTCCTGCACCAGTGCTGAAAAAACAAATTCCGCCAAAGGTTTGGCCGTATCTATCAACTGCCGAATCCCTTCCGGCCCCTTTTCCCGGACCAGGGAATCCGGATCATGGCCCTGGGGAAGCAGGGCAACCTTTCCCTCAACCTGCTCGGCCAGGAAAAAAGGAATGGAGCGGCCGGCGGCTTTAAGGCCTGCAGAATCTCCATCAAAGAGCAGGACCACCTCATCACAGAAACCACGCAGCGATTTGATATGACTGCGTGTCAGGGCGGTCCCCAGCGGGGCAACTACGTTGTCGATACCATGCACTGCAAGCAGCAGCAGATCAAAATTGCCCTCCACCACAATGGCGCGACGACTCTTACGAATTGCCTCCCGGTGCTGGTGAAGGCCGAAAAGAAGACGGCTCTTATTAAAGATCATGGACTCGGGGGAGTTCATGTACTTGGGTTTTCCCTCTCCCAGGATGCGCCCCCCGAACGCGACCTCCCGCCCGCTCAAATCATAAATGGGAAACAGGACCCGGTCCCGGAAACGGTCATAATAGCCGCCGGTTTCTTTCTTTACGGCAAGACCTGCCTGCTCAACGGCGCTCATTGATATTTTTTTGCTCTGCAGCCGGGAGGTGATAAATTTCCAGCCCGCCGTTTCAGGGGGCGGCGTGTAACCAAGTTGATATTTTTCGACTATTTCCTGTGGCACACCACGATCCACGAGGTACCTGCGGGCAGGTTCCGCCGCATCGGAATGTTGGAGAAAATCATGAAATATTTCAGCCGCAGTATGGTTGGCCTCATATAACTGTTCGCGTTTACGCATCCTGGCCCGGTCAGCGTCACTCATCGCAGGCTCGGGCAGGTCTATATTATAACGCCGGGCCAGATCTTTCAGGGCATCTGGGAAAGTAAGATGATGATATTTCATCATGAATGAAAAAACATCACCGGATTCACCACAGCCGAAACAGTGAAAAAACTGCCCCTGTGGATTAACGGAAAAAGAGGGTGTTTTTTCAGCATGGAAAGGACAAAGCCCTGTGAAACGAACACCTGTTTTCTTGAGTTCCACGCATTCACCGATCACCTGCACGATGTCTGCCGCCTCGCGAACCCTGTTTTTTATCTCATCCCGAGAATCCATGCCTGTCATGCCTTGAGGTTCCTGCCATTTCGTTATACAAATTATCCCCGATAGGGTAAGATATTGGTTGAGAGACGTTTACAGTTTACAGTTGCCGGTTTAGGATTATTGTATGAAGCAGGCATGAAGCCGGTGCCCGGTGAAATTCAATACTGACGGAAACCGGTGAAAGGGTTGCTCAAGCCCCCCGGCCCCTTAAATGGACCGGCTTTATCCCTGCTGAAACCTGTTACCCGAAAATGATTTCCCCTTTTCGCCCTAACGTAAACCGTAAACCCTAAACTGTAAACCACCCTGGAGGATACCGGCATGATGCAGGACATTGACCAGATGCTCTCCTTTGAGGTTAAAAAAGAGATTGCCGATCGCTATTTCGGCTTTCGAAAACTCATAGAAGAGGATATTCAGGATTATGACAACCAGATCCTGTCCTCTTTCAGACGCCTGGAGCAGAAAACGGGATTCGACCTGGTCAGGCTCTATATACTGTTGAAAGAGCGGCAGCTTATCCGTGATTTTTTTCAGGTGGCGGGGCTGGATGATCAGCTGTTTTTTGACCCCTATATCACTGAGTCACCTACTATCAGAGAAAGGGTCTTTGCCGGTTACAGTGTCCATGGGCTTACAAAAAACAGCCGCTTTCGCAACATGGGATTTGACACCTATGAAGAGTTGACCCGGCATGTCGGCGAATACCGGGAAAGTCTGCAGCAGCTGCAGCAGGAACAGGAAACCATCAGCGAAGAGATAAAACTTTTTTATGAAAAAAACGATCTCGGTACCATCATGGGGTTCCTGCGCTCCCTCGGTGGCACCGAGACGCATAAGGCAGGCGCCATGGAAGGCGGCCTGACCCCGAAAACAGGTGAGACCCTGGATAAAAAAATGAAAGTTGAGCCGCCGCAGCCGGTTAATGATGTTCTGCCGGACATCCCCCAAATCCCGGACCTGTCCGAGGTAAAAGCGCAACTGAAAACCATTTTAGACAAAGCCTATGAACGCCAGGGAGAACCTGAAATTCGTGACTTAGTTCATCCATGACCCAGCAGGCTTTTTTCCCCTCTCTTTTCCTGGCGGTACTGGCCGTAATCGGCGGCCTTATCATGCTGATAGGTGGTGGTGAGACCATGGTCAGCGGTGCCGGCAGGCTTGCCCGCAGGCTCGGCATGAGCCCGCTGGTTATCGGATTAACCGTTGTCGCCTTCGGGACCTCGGTGCCGGAACTCTTTGTCAGCCTGACCGCTTCCCTGCAGGGGCATACCGATATTATGATCGGAAATGTCGTGGGTTCAAACATTGCAAACATCGGACTCATCCTCGGCATCTGCGGTCTGGTCATGCCCTTGACCCTGACCCTGAAAGAGGTGTGGACCGAACTGCTGCTGGTGGTCAGCGGATCGGTTATTCTGATGCTGGCAACCGCCTATGGCCACTTCCCCGCAATACTTGGATTACTCTTCACCCTGATCCTGATCGCTTATACCGTTATTACATACCGTAACAACATAGGCGGCAACAATACCGGTTCCGACGACAACAACGGCAATGATGTACAACAGGAGTCTCTGCCCATGGTCGTGGTCCTGATCATTGTCGGCCTTGCCCTCCTGGCCGGTGGTTCCAATCTGTTCATCAACGGTGCCGTGGACATTGCCCGCTACTTCGGGATTTCCGAACTTATCATCGGTCTGACCCTGGCCGCCATCGGTACCTCGCTGCCTGAACTTGCATCAAGCTTCTCCGCCCTGCGGCGCAATGAATCAGGTATGCTGATTGGAAATGTCATCGGTTCCAATATGTTCAACCTGTTTATGGTGCTCGGACTTACCGGCATGATCAAGCCCTTTCCCCTCTCTCCGGACCTGCTCCATCGTGACCTGCCGGTCATGCTTGCTTTCACTTTCATCCTGATACCTATTCTGCATCGAAACGACGGGACGAAACGGTGGCACGGCATGTTGTTTCTCGGTGGTTACCTTGCTTACTGCTACAGTCTGATCTAAGGGTGCAATCCCCCCGATATACAGGGGGTATTATCGGGGGATTTGATCACGCACAGCAGAGCGCTCAAAAAATGATTACATTCCGATGTGTTACCAAGTCAAGAGTGTAGTTAATGAAGTGTTTACTACAACTCCTTACACCTTCAACGTTCAAGAACCATGGTTCAGACAGATAGTCAACAGGCAGGTCGATACGGTTGCAACGGGGAAAAAATCTATTGCAAGGCAATGTGAAGATGTCAAAAAAACAGAACAATTCGCACAACGAGCACTATACAGGAGACCAACAGGACGGGAAACGGCACGGA
>WFRY01000253.1 GCA_015486315.1 Desulfobulbaceae bacterium | reverse complement strand
CCAAATTTGACCACCCCGAGCTTGGGTTAAAAGATGACGGTTCCAGGCCCCGGCCGGTAATGGAGGGAGCCCGGCGACCGGAATTACCGGCCGGGGCCTGGGTGGCCGCCGTTTGTTTTTTCTGTTACCTTGCTACTTGTTCAGGTTGATCAGTTCCTTAGCCTTATCCCTGCTATGATTGATTGCCGCCCTTGACAGCCCCTGGATCAGCAGGGGAGTACGGTATCCCGGATCCCGAATCAGGAGATCACCACCGATATCCGTTATCGAATAAACACCATCAGGATCATCCTCTTCAAACCAGGTGGTATTGGCTGTCGTATATTGCACATCGAGGGTCACCAGTCTGCCTTTGTCAGGATTGTATGTTATTATTTCCATTACTCGCCCCCTTTGGTTGGTTGTTGATCAGCCAGGCTCTGCTTCAGACGGTAGCTCTCCCAGTTACAGTTAACGATTCTGGCCTTATGGGTAAGCCGATCCAGCAGGGCCGCTGTCATGGCCTGATCGCCAAAGATTCTGGTCCAGTCGGCAAAGCCGAGGTTCCCGGTAATCATCACCGAGCCCTTTTCATAGCGCTCGGCAAGAACCTGGAAGAGTAATTCCGCTCCTTCTTTGGAAAAAGGAATGTACCCCAGCTCGTCAAGGATCAGGAGATCGTAACGGCTGTATCGCTTCAGCAACCGTTGCAGGTCGCGTTCTTCCCGGGCCTCGATGAGTTCGTTGACCAGGCCGTAGCAGGTCACAAAACGGGTTCGGTAGTTGTTTTTACAGGCCTCCAGACCAAGTGCCGTGGCCATATGGGTCTTTCCGGTCCCGCTTTTGCCAAGAAAGATCACATTCCGGTGTTCCCGAATATACTCGCAGGTGACCAGTTCCCTGAACAGCCTGATGTCCAACTCCGGTACTGAAGACAGGTCAAAGGTCTCCAGGGGCTTGAGCAGCGGAAACCGGGCCTCACGGATCCTGCGTTTTAAACGGTTGGCGGCGCGGGACGCTATTTCCAGCCGGGTCAGATCAATGAGCAGGTCTTCATACCCCACACCGTTGTCCCTGGCCTGGCGCAGGCTGGTATCCAGCTCACGGCTCATGGCAGACAGCTTCAGGTCTTTCAGATTCGCCTTGAGCTCAAACAGGGCTGTCTCACTCATTGCACACCTCCCAACTGTCCATATTGACGGACGTCGGCTGGGGCAATGGACTCCCAGCCATCAAGGGGAACTGTCTTCACCGGGGAATCGTTGGCATAAATGAGCAGGTGACGGACTCCCTCGCTGGAACTGAGACCCTGCTCCACGGCCAGATCCACTGCCGCTTCAACCTCTGAGGGATCATAACGGCGGTGCAGCATCAGGACCGTTATAAAATCCTTGACCCCGCCGGTCTCCCCTTGACTCTGCTGAAATCGTTGCAGGAGACTCTCGTAGCAGACCGGCCAGCTTTCGCGCCATTGCCGAATGGGTCTTGCGCTGTCAAAAGCCATGGGCCGTTTCTGCAGTAAATCCAGGTAATGGTCGGGATCCAGCTGCCACTTGTTGTTGCCGTACACACGTTCATGTTCGGCAATCTTTTTACTTTTCAGGGAAATAGTTACCCCGTCCACTCCCAGCAGTACGCTTACGGACCGGCCGCTATAGCTGGTTGGCACCGAGTAGCGGTTCTTGTCCACTATGACAGTCCCGAATTTGTCCACCTTGCCGCTTAAACACAACTGGTTGCTGAAAATATGCTCCGGCAAGGAAAGAAGCTTGTCCTTTTCCTGTTCAAAAAGTTCTTCTACTGTATGCTCCCGACCGGAGATAGTATGTCCGCCGTAGGCTCGACACCGGTCAAGCAGTTTCCGGTTGAGTTCCTCAAGGCTGTCAACCACCGGAACCGGAACCATGTAGTTCCTCCGGGAAAACCCCACAAGCCCTTCAACACCTCCCTTTTCATTGCCCGCAGCCGGGTTCGTGAAACGGGCCTCGAAGCTGTGATAGGCACGAAATTTTATAAAAGACTCCTGCTCGATTCGGTTACGCCCCTGCAGGACTTTACGCACCGCCGTGGTCAGGTTGTCATAGATCAAGACAGGGAAAATACCTCCAAAAAACTGGAAACCATGCAGGTGGGCATCAAAAAAGGCCTGTTGACGCTCACAGCGATACGCGCGGACAAAGTGTTTGCCGGAAAATTTGGAGCGCATGCAGAATATCTTGATCGTCTGCCTTTTACCACCGATCTCTGCTGTGGCCTTGCCCCAGTCAACCTCTGCCTCATAACCGACTTCCGGATCGCACGGAATAAATGCTCCGGGACGATCCAAGCCCAGCTTGATTTTGGCCATGCTCACATAGCGCCGAACTGTCGATTCCCCTCCCTTGTAGCCGTGCTCCTCAATCAGGCGATGGTAAATCCGACGGGCTGTATGACGCTGCTTTTTGGGAACCCCTCGGTCTTCCTTCAGCCAGCCATCAATGGTTTCAAGATGCCCCCCTAAAACAGGAAACGGCTGCTTCTTACGCTCACTGTAACCCCAGGCTTCTCCACGCAACGCCTTCTTCACTGTGTTGCGGGAATGTCCGGTCATCCTCGACAGCTCGCTGATAGTCTTGCCATAGGCCCGATGGGCCGTGCGAATAAAATCATATTGATCCATGCTGAGCAACTCCTCTCCTCCCTGCTTATGGTTTTTCTCCCTACCATAATACCGGGACGATTTTGTGCTCGGGGTGGTCAATTTTCGGTTAGCACAATACCTCTTTGCTGGTCATTTTTAGGTTAGCACAACCATACCTGATCCGGACAGATTATTTTCAAATTGCGTAGCAGATAGGGATAAATCTTGTGCTCTGGATGAGGATGGCTCGAATAGGGCTTGGGTGCTATGGATTGAATCCCCATTTTCCGCATCAGCCTTT
>WFRY01000252.1 GCA_015486315.1 Desulfobulbaceae bacterium | reverse complement strand
TGATTCATGTATCATAAACACCATTCTGTGTTACTGAAATTTTTATCCCTTTATGCGATTCTGTTTCTATGCCTCTGTTCGTATGCCATTGGCGGAGAGGCAAAGTCGCATGTGCAATCTGGAACGGATTCCTCCTCTCATTCCGGTTCGCCGGACGTCGCCAAACCGGCTCCCGAGTCTCTGATAGTTACAGTGAATGAGCGTTTCAACAAGGTACCACACCTGTTACTCGATATTAAAAGGGCCCTTGATAAATCTATCGGCGAGGAGGAAACAAAACAGCTTCTCGCCAACCTTCAGCAGCAATACGACAAACTGCTCAGGGAACTAACAGAGGAACAAAACAATCCTGCACTTTCCTATTCTCGTTTAAGTGAGTTTGTCATGAGAAAGGAAAACATCGAGAAGAAGCTGGAGAAGCTCCAGAAGCAGATATCAGCAAATCTGGCGAATCTGGCCATGCAGGAAAAAATCTGGAAGGAGCAGGCCGCCCGCCTGAATGAGTGGCGTACAGTTGCAGCAGATAATCCGGAACTTCAACGTATTTTTGCTGATCGGAAATATCTGTTTGATGACATGGACGATGCGTTTGCCCGTTTAACCAGGAAGATAAGTGAAATCGCTGCGCTTTCGGCCAAGGTCAATGTGTTGCAGACAAAACTCTATTCGCTGGAGTTGGAATTGAATACCCTGGTGCAGATAAAAAAAGGGGGCGAGATTGCACAGACAGCCCCATCCATCCTGTCTCTTCATTATTACCACCTGCTTTCAAAGGAGATGAAACAGCTCAACGCAGAAGAGATATTCTCACGGGTTTTGGGTCAGATTCGTCAGGCGGCCGGTCGCCACAGAGAAAATCTGCTGGTTCTTTTACTGGTCTTTGTGCTTACCATTGCTATCTGGAAAAGCAGTCGCACTCAAAAAAGTTCGGTCACCTGGCGGGCCTTCAGCACCCGTCCGTTTGCCACGGCAGTTTTCCTTGTCCTTTCATGCCTTATGCTCGCAAGGTTGTTGACATCATCTCTCACGCTTTCTGCCGAATCCGGCGGGTTCCTTTTTATCGGCATACTGCTATCCATGGCCCGTCTCGGAGAGGTCATAACAGGTGGATGGCTGTATCGTCACCTGCTGCTTCCAATGATTTTTGTTCTCATCCTCGCCCTGATCATTAAGATATTCAATCTGCCCATAATGCTCATTCATCTTATTATTTTTCTGGTCAGTCTATGTGGTGTGCTGCTGTTTGGGAAAAATCTTATTTCTGACAAAACGCGGCTGAACAGGGGCAACCGGTGGCTTCTGCAGATAATCACTGTTTTTTTCATTGTCATTATCGGCGCTGAAATTATCGGCTACAGTCAGACCGCCCTGTATTTTTTCAGTGCCACCCTGGATTCCATGCTTCTCGGTCTTGTCTGTCGGTTGCTCTATTTGATCAGCAGAGGATTGCTTGAACTGCTCCTGCAGTGGATCCCCTTAAAGGTTTTTCAACGAAACAGCGGAATTCTTGTCAGGGAGGCAAGTCCTTTCCTGGCCATTGTTTATGGTGTTTTTTTCCTCCTTGTTTCCCTGGTTGCATGGCGGGTCTTTCCTACTGTCCAGGAGGGGATGGAGTATCTTGCTGATATGGGATTGACCATCAGCTCTTATCGAATCACTCCCAGCCATTTACTGGTTGTATTCCTTGGCCTCTACCTCATTTTTTCCCTGTCAAGAGCCGTGCAGGCTATCCTTCTGCAGGAAGTCATGCCCCGGTACGGAATGGATCTCGGGGTGCAGTTTTCAATTAACCGTCTGATTCATTATGCAATACTGGTTATCGGATTTCTTATCCTGTTGCAGGCCCTTGGGGTTGAAATGGATAAACTCGCCATCCTGGGCGGTGCGCTGGGAGTCGGGATAGGGTTTGGGCTGCAGGCCATTGTGAATAATTTTGCAAGCGGAATAATTCTGCTGTTTGAGAGGCCGCTCAAAGTCGGGGATATGATTCAGTTGGGAGATAACATGGGAGAGGTAAAAAAACTGGGTCTGCGGGCTACTATCGTGCGTACCCTTGACAGTGCGGATATTGTTATTCCCAACTCCGAACTGATTACCGGCCAGGTAACCAACTGGACCCTGGCTGACAAAAGAGTGCGGGTGAAGATACCTGTGGGAGTAGCTTACGGAAGTGATATTCAGCAGGTCATGGATATCCTGC